>DATMYA010000063.1 GCA_035561135.1 Clostridia bacterium | reverse complement strand
GGAACATCCGCTGCTACGCGCAGCCCGCACTCACCGCTGCCGACATCATCGTTCGCGGCTTTGTCTGGATGTTGTAGCGCTTGATCTTGCGATACAGCGTGGCACGGCTGATGCCGAGCAGCCTGCCCGCCATCTCCTTGTCGCCGTTCACCTGGTCGAAGACGCGCTGGATGGTGATGCGTTCAATGTCTTCCAGGTCTGTCGAACTGAACGTCTGTGTACCACTCGCCGACTCCAAAGCAGCCGCCTGAACCGAGCGGATTGAGGGCGGCAAATCGGCAATGTCGATTTCCTTTCGATTGCCCAGGGCAATTGCCCGCTCGATGCAGTTCTCAAGTTCACGCACATTGCCGGGCCAGTCGTATTGCAGAAGGCACTTCATCGCTTCATTCGTTATCGCTATCTGCGTGTCGGATGAATACCGGTCGAGGAACCAGTGCAGAAGCATAGCGATATCCGACTTCCGCTCTCTTAAGGACGGCAGGTGCACGGTTACTACGTTTAAGCGGAAGTAAAGATCCTTACGGAAAGTGCCGTTCTTGTACGAAGATTCCAGATCGCGATTCGTGGCGGCGATCACCCGCACGTCCACCTTCACGTTACGATTGCTGCCAACAGGCCGGATCTCTTTCTCCTGCAAGACACGCAGCAACTTCGCCTGCATCTCCATTGGTAACTCGCCGATTTCATCCAGAAAAATCGTTCCATTGTTAGCCGTCTCGAACAATCCTTCTTTCGCTCGATTAGCGCCCGTAAATGCGCCCTTTTCGTAGCCGAACAATTCGCTCTCGATCAGCGTCGGCACCAGCGAGCCGCAGTCCACGGCAACAAACGGGCGCTTTGCGAACGATCCGCGGAAGTGAATTGCTCGCGCTACCAGCTCCTTCCCTGTCCCGCTCTCGCCCGTGATCAGCACCGGCGTGCGGGTATCTTTCAGGCGCGCAACCATACGAAGCACGTCCTGTATCTTTGCCGACGAGCCTACAATGCCATGCAGTTCGGTTTCGGTCTTGAAGCGTTCACGCAGAAATTCGTTCTCCGCGACCAACCGGACCTTTTCAGACATTCGTTGAAGCGTCAGCTTTAACTCTTCAACTCGAAATGGTTTCGTGATGTAGTCGTATGCGCCGAGTTTCATGGCCTGGACGGCGCTTTCGATCGACCCATACCCGGTCATGATGGCGACTTCCGTGCGCGGCAGCATTTTCTTCACGGTGGCCAGAAACTCCAGCCCAGACATTTCCGCCATGCGCAGGTCCACAAGAATGATGTCCGGCGAATTCGTCTCTAAAAAGGCCAGCGCCGCTTCTGCGCTCTCCGCTTCATCACATAGGAAGCCAAGGCTCGCGCCAATCGTTACGCACAGCTTCCTTATGCTCTGCTGGTCGTCCACGATCAGGAACTGTACTCGGAAGTCCTCGGTCATTTTGTTGTCTTTCCAATCGTTCGTTCCACCACTTCAATGAGTTGCTGCACGCGAAACGGTTTTTCCAGATAGGGCGCTCCGGTGCGCCGCAGCGTCGCAGCCGTTTCCTCATTCACCGTGTCTCCGGTGATGAAGATCAACTTGCGCGCCATCTCCGGACGGTTCAACTCCAGCCACGAGAAGACGTCAGCGCCGTCCTTGCCGCCCGGCGTACGCATATCGGAAATCACGCCGGAAAAGGTACCGGTGTTCAGCATCTCCAAGGCCTGCACCGCCGAGGTCGCCGGAGCCACCGCGTATCCGTTGCGTTCCAGCGCCGCACGCACATAGGCCATCACTGAAGGTTCATCTTCAATTACCAGAATTGGCACGCACTGCGCTGTCGCCGAACTCATTGCGCTCTCCCCGCGGACATTGCCCGTATTGCAAGCGGCAGCCTTACCGTGAATGTTGCCCCCGCGCCATCAAGACGGTTCCGGCACGTAATCTCGCCACCGTGCTCTCGCACGATGCCGTAGCAGATACTCAGGCCCAACCCGGTTCCCTTGCCTACCTCTTTGGTCGTGAAGAATGGATCGAAAATGCGGTCGGGCGCCGCGATGCCCTCGCCGTTGTCGCTGAACGTCACCTCGGCAAAGCCCTCGTTCGTTCGCGTCCCGATCTCGATTCGTCCGGGTCTTCCGGTGTCGCGCACAGCGTCGTAAGCATTGTTCAGAATATTCAGGAAGACTTGCTGCAACTGGTGCGAATCGCCCACGATGTCCGGCATCGGAGACTCAATCCGCTCCGACACCTCGACGCCATGGTTTGCAAAGTCATAGGCGCGCAATCGCAGAGTCTTGTGCAGGATTGAGTTCACCTGAACCGGTTCGCGCTGTGGCGGCATCTGTCGCGCGAAGCTCAACAGGTTCTGCACAATCAACTTCGTGCGCTGCGCTTCCTGGATGATGACGCTCAAATCCTGCTTCGCGGCGTCCGACATATCGGGCTGGCCGGCAAGCAGGTCCGCGAATCCCAGAATCGCCGTCAAGGGGTTATTCACTTCGTGCGCTACGCCGGAAACCAGCTGTCCAACGGCCGCCATCTTCTCTGTGTGCATCAGCTTGGCTTGCAGGATAGCGGCGTCGGTGATGTCCGTCATCACTACTACGATCGAAGTCACCTGCCCCTGCTCGTCTCGCATGGGACTCAGGTTGACGGAGAAATGCGAGATCTCACCATGCGACTGCGAAATCGGCAGATCGAGATTGTCCACTTGCAGGCCTTCCAGCGTCTGCGCTAAGGCATCCAGGGCTGCCTGCCGCCGCACTGGTGCAACCAGCTCGACCAGCGGACGCCCAACCAGTTCGCCTGCCGTGTAGCCACCGCCTTCGTAGCAGCGCCGGTTCGCGTAGCTGATGAGCCCTGCGGTATCCGCCACCACGATGACGCTTTGCGTGTTGTTCAGGATTTTTTCGTTGAAGTCGCGCTGGCGTTGCAACTCGGCCTGAAACGTCTTTAGTTCCGTAATGTCGAGCATCAGGCCGCGATACTGCACGATCGATCCCTGGGCATCGCGCACGGCAAAAGCGTTCTGCAGCGTATAGATGATGGAGCCGTCCTTGCGCCGCAGCGTCTCCTGGAAGTTGCGCAGAGTTCCGGCTGCCTCAATCGCCTGGCGGAACATCAACCGCTGGTCGGGCGATAGATAAAGCTGATTGGCGATATCCACCTGCAGCAACTCTTCGCGGCTGTCGTAGCCGATCATCCGAACCAGCGCATCGTTCACTTCGATGAACCGGCCGTCCGGGGTTGAGAAGAACAACCCTTCCTGTATGTTGTCGAACAACTCGCGGTATCGGCGCTCGGCCTCACGCCGGTCGGAGATGTCCTTCAGCACATGGATGGTCTGCTTGCCGTCGTCGAGCGCGCCGCGAATTGTTGAGGTGGAAACCAGGTACGTGCGCTCCAGCACCGGATGGATGAACTCGTCGCTGCTGCCTTCGCTGCGGCAAAACGGACATGGCTCCGGACCTGTCTCCTGCGCCAGTTCCATCAGCGCTCTCATGCTCACGCCGATCAACTCCGGCGGACGCACGCCGATAAATTCGGCCATGCTGCGATTGATGCGCAGCACCCTGTTGCCCTGGTCGTGCACCACGATGAAATCCGAGATGGCATCGAAGATCTCGAGCCACTGGCTATTCGATTGCGCAATGCGCGTGAACAGGCGCGAATTCTCCAGCGCGACCGAAGCGTGACCGGCCAGCGCCTGCAGAAGGTTGCGGTCCGCTTTCTCCAGTTCGCCGGGGCGATTCGCGATGCAAAGCACGCCAATCAGATCACCCTCGGCGCTGGTGAGCCTTGCCACAACTACGTCTCGCCATCCGAGTCCCTCGGCGAGAGTCCGGCCCAGCACTTCCGATGCACTCCCGCTACTAATATCTCTTTTCTGGTGCGCCGCCACATCCGTCAGCGCCAGGTTCAATCTGCGCACGAGTGATTTGTCGCCGCTCGACTGGGTATTGTGCAGACAGACGGTTTCCAGTACAGAACCGCGCATCAGCGCCAAAGCCGCCGCAGGCGCGCCCAGCATGTCCGCCGCGCGATGCGTGAAGCTCTGCACTAATTCCGGCATCTGTATCGAAGAACTCATTTCCAGCGCCAGGCTCATCAAGTTTTCTGCCCGGCCCTGGTGCTGCTTCGAAAGGTGCAGGTTCTGCGTCGCCTCCAGCACTACGGCGACTTCGGCGGCCAGCGCCTTCGCGCGGCGGATATCTTCCGGCGAAACACCTCTTCCATCGCGGCGGTCGAGCACTCCCAGTATGCCGAGGGCGCGGCCGTCCGAACCAAGCAACGGTGCCGCGATGCCTTGTTTCAATTCAAACCGTGCCAGAAACCCGGCATCAGCAACCTTCACGTGCGCAGCGTCATCCGCCCAGAAGGTTTCCTTTGTAACCAGCACGTGCTGTTGCAGAACCTCTGGCACTTCGACGACCATGGGACGCGCCGTTCCCTTCTCGGCTACCCAGCGCACATGGCAATGCTTGCCTTCCACTAGCGCGATGAATGAGCGCTCAAAACCGAGAAACTCGACCGCGCGAATGACGAAGCGTTCCAGGAACTTGTCGAGTTGCCCGATGCTACCCAACTCCGACGAGATATCGAGGAGTTGTTGCACCTCGCGCGCCTGCTCATGCGTCTTCGCAAACAGTTCCGCGTTGTTCAGCGCCATCACGCCAAAGCCCGCGATGGCCCGCACCAACGACAGTTCCTGCACATCAAATACATGCTCAGGACCGCAGTACACCAACAGAGCACACTCGCTATTGGCGCCGCGAAGCTGTGCGATCAGCATTTGGCCCGTCGCAAGCGGCTCCGGTACATCACTCAGATTGGCGTCGGCAAGAGAGACAATCAGCGGTTGTTCGCTCCCTGTGGCCATCTCCGCCAGCGACTCTGCGAATTTGCAGCCGCCCTTGGCGTGTTGTGCACGGACTGCTTCCGCCAGCGTCGCGTCTTCCGCAACAACAGAACGCAATACGAGCGCTTCGCCCTCTCTGGCTAGAAGCACTACAAGGCGCGCCCGCAGCAGTTCGCACACTTTCTGCGTCAGTTCAGCGCGAATTGCCTCGGCATCCAGCACGGAGTGCAAGGATTGAGCGCACTGCACGAGGACTTCTGCCCGCCGTCGCTCTTCGCGCGAGGCGCGAGTCAGTCGCGAGGCTTCGATGAAAAGCCCCAACTGCGACGCCAGGATCGTTGCTTTCTCCGCCGAGTCCTCGTCGAACGGTTTACCAGCTGCAGCGCGGATGAAGACGACCGCCCCAACCACCTGCCCAGAAGCCGCCAAGGGGGCCGCGAGAACCGAATCCGCAGGGAATCGGTTATTAAAATTGACTTCGGCGCGCGACCTGAGTCCGTTCTCAAACTTGGTTTTGCGTGAGCGGATGGCGTCCACTGCAACGGCCCGATCGCTCATCTTTAAGCGACATCCGGCAAAACGCTCGGCGTACAAACCGTCGCCCATTAACGCGATTAGCTCATCGCCGGCCCGTTGCCAGCAGAATGCGCCATCCACCGCGAAGAATTCTCGCGTAAGCCGAAGGAAAAGCTGCACGAGAGAAACGAAGTCGTCGCCATCGGCCGCGGCCGCAGATAGCGCCAGCAGCAAACGCTGAAATGGTTCGTCCTGGATCGAAGAAAGTCCAGGTTTCGCAGAACTCTGCAACTTATCCATGCCAGGTCGTGCCGCATCCTTGAGATTGAGAGAAGATGAAGGTATTGCCGATTCTCATTTTGAGTCAAGTCAAAAGGCGCACAGGTAGAGTTGCAGTCAACAGTCTCATTTCTCAACTTGAAACGAAATTGACCCGGCAACACTCGCCGTGAGACAAACTATCTGCGGAGACAGTTCTCTCAATTCGCGCTTTCCTCTACCTGCTCCATCCTAAATACCTTAGCTTACAATGGCTTTCACCTAAATGTTACGAAAGTCGTTGACCACTTCTGGGTGGCACTCCCCTTGCACTAATCCTCGCGGCATTCTCTGTATCCGTATTCGTAAGGAGGGACCGTGCAAGTTATGCGTAAGTGGAGGGTCGTCGTAATCTGCTTCCTATCCACACTCGCTCTCATTTCGGCTTTTGTCATCGCGACTCCAAAAAACGGCATGGCGCAGGAAAGTGGTCGAAAGGTAAAGACCAGGATCAATCCGAGCTACCCGGAACTGGCGCGCAGGTCCAGAATCTCCGGAACAGTCAAGTTCCAGGCTGTGATTGCACCCAGCGGCCAGGTAAGGACCACGAAGCTGATTGGCGGACATCCGCTACTCGTCGGTGCTGCCGAAGAGGCCCTGAAGAGGTGGAAGTACGAACCGTCGTCGGAAGAAACGACGATCGTGGTGGAATTCAATTTCGCCCCAAGCTAAGCGTGAACGATAAGGCGAATCGACTCTCTTGATCGATCGCCGGCAGGACCGCACGAGGGACGTGGCGGGTAGCGGAGGCAATAGCAAAATGACGATTCGCAAAAAGCTTCTCATCAACTTCGGCCTCATTCTTGGAATCATGTTCCTGCTCTTTATCGTGAGCATGACGGCCATGCAGCGCGAGCGCTCCGCGAAAGCGGCGGCCACACATTCGGCCGAACTGGCCAGCGCAACGGAGAATGTGCGCTTCCAGGTGATGCAAAACCGCCTCACGCTGGGGAACTACCTGCTCAGCGGCGACACCCGCGAAGTAGACAAATTGCGCGAGGGTGTCGGCAAACTTGGCGAGTATCTGCGCGTTGCACAGGACCGCGCGTTATCGGCGGAGCAGAAGGCGGCGCTCAACAAGCTCGAGGCCCTGGAGCGCGACTGGAACGCATCGTTCGCCGCCAAGATGATGGAGAAGCGCAAGGAAGTTGATTCCGGGAACGCTACCGTCGCGGATCTCCAGATTTCGTACCTTCAGATGGATCCCACGACCTGGGTGCGTAACTCCACCGAAGTTCTCGATCAGGTCGATCGCGACAGCTCGCGTCAACTGGAAGAGCGTCGCAAATCCGACGAAACGGCCGGCCTTGTCACGACGCTGGTGTCGATCCTTGGAACGCTCATCGCTCTTGGGGTAGGCATCGCGATCGCCTACAGGACGGCTATCTCGATCACAGATCCGTTGTCGCACCTCATCGGTGTGGCACGTGAGATCGGCGACTCCGGCGACCTCGACCACAACATTGATATTAATCGTACCGATGAGATCGGCGAACTGGCGCGCACCTTCGCCAACATGGTCGCTTATCTGAAGGAAATGGCAGCCGTATCGGAAGCCATCGCCGGTGGCGATCTCACGGTGGAAGTCGAACCGCGCTCCAAGCGCGACACTCTCGCCATCGCTTTCGGAAACATGACCCATGGCCTGCGCACCCTGGTGCGCGCCGTTCGCGATGCGGCCTCGCAGGTTGCCGCCGGCTCCAACCAGGTGGCCGACGCCAGCGACGAATCGGCCAAAATCAGCGTCCAATCTTCATCCGCTATCGATGAAGTCACCAGCACCATGCACGAGATGTCCGTCAACGTGCAGAACATGGTGAAGAACACGCAGGTGCAGGGGTCCAGTGTCAGCGAGACTTCCGCCTCCATCGATCAAATGGTCGCCAGTATCCAGCGCGTTGCCGACACTGCCAAGGTCCTGCTCGACATCTCCAACCGTTCGCGCGAAGAAGTGCAGAGCGGTATCGGAACGATGCAGAAGACGACCGACGGTCTCAGCCGTATCAATGTCACGATCGGCTCCTCAGCTGAGATCATCGCCGCCCTAGGCCAACGCGCCGACGACATTGGAAAGATCATCGAGGTAATCGACGACATCTCCGAGCAGACGAATCTCCTGGCGCTTAACGCAGCCATTGAAGCTGCGCGCGCCGGTGAACACGGCCTCGGCTTCGCCGTCGTAGCCGATGAAGTTCGCAAGCTCGCCGAGAAGTCCGCGCAATCCACGAAGGAAATTTCCGAGCTTATCCAGAGCATTCAAAAAGAAGCTCGCAAGGCGGTCGAAAACATGGACCGCAGCACGGGTATCGTCAACGAAGGCCTCACGCTCGGCAACGACCTCAGCATGGCGCTAAAGAAGATTTCCAACGTCGTTACCGAGGTCTACAAGTTCGCGCAGGAAATTGGCGCGGCAACGAACGAGCAGTCGCACGGTTCATCGCAGATCGCGAGAGCCACCACGCGCCTGAACGAAATCACGCACGAGATCAGCTCTTCGGTGGAAGAGCAGGCAGGTGGCGCCCAGGCTGTTGCCCGAGCCATGGAACGCATGCGCGAGATGGTGCAGCAGTCCACCTCCGGCGCTACCGAACTGGCGGCTTCGGCCGAACAGATGTCCAAGATGGCTCGCTCCATGCTCGACAACATGGACCGTTTCGTCATTGACGCTGCCGGTGCCCGCGGTGCTGCAAATCGCCGCGCCGAGGACGAGCACCACCAACTGGCGGGAAGCAAGTACGCCCTCGCCGCACGGGGCTAACGAGGCGCTTATGGCGAAAGACCTTCACATCGTCGGGTTCCGCGTTGGGCGCGAGGTTTTTGGCGTGCCTATCGCGCTCGTGCATGAAATCGTGCGCGTGCCCGAGATCACGTCCGTGCCAGACTCGCCGGACTACATCGAGGGCGTCATCAATCTTCGCGGCAAGATCATTTCCATCATCGACCTCCGCAAGCGCTTCGGAGAGCGCGAGATCGTTGCCGGCAAGAAGAACCGCATCATCGTCTCTGAGATAGAAGGAAAGATGGTCGGCCTCATCGTTGACGCCGCCAGCGAGGTTCTCAAGATCCCGCCAGCCGACGTCGAACCGCCACCCAACGTCTTCGAGGAAGGCGAACTGAACTACGTGACCGGAGTTGGCAAGCTGCGTGGCCGCCTCATCATCCTGATCGATCTCACGAAAATCCTTCAACGTGGAGAGTTGCGCCGTATCGGAGAAATGGCTGCGGCCCAGACTGCCGAGGCTTAACGAGTATTGCTGCGCGGGTGGTTGCCCGCATGACAAGGAACCGGGTAAGACCAAGTGATCTTGAGATCAACAACCGATTACCCCATCACCCGATTCCAGAGGCTGGTATAGCGAGAATGGCCACACCATCCGTTTCCCTCAATCTGACCGAGGCCGAACTGAAATTGCTGCAGACGCTCATCTACCAGGAGTGCGGCATGTACTTCGATGAGCGCCGCAACCATTTTCTGCAGGATCGCCTTCAGCGGCGCGTCAAAGCCTGCGGCCTGGACTCGTTCTACAGCTATTACCGGTTGCTCACCAGCCGCGAGGGCAAGCCCGAACTCAACGTGCTCGTCGAGAACCTCACGGTCAACGAAACTAGCTTTTTCCGCAACAAGCCCCAGCTCGATCTCTTTCACAAGACTACATTCGAAGAACTTCTGCGTCGCAAGCAGGAGCGCCGCGACTGGTCAATTCGCATATGGAGCGCAGGCTGCTCCACCGGTCAGGAGCCTTACACGCTGGCAATGCTCGTTGCCGACGCGCTGGCTTACTACTACCTGCGCAATCCGCTTCCGTTCGATATGCCGTCGCCCAAACCGCTCATCCCTCCCCCGTGGCGGGTTGAGATTCTTGCGTCGGACATAAATTATTCAGTACTGCGTACGGCGCAGGAGGGCACCTATCCTGAGCATCAGCTCGAACCAGTGGACTACACCTATCGCCTGCGTTATTTCGACAAGATCGGCGATCGCTACGCCATCAAAAGCAGCGTCAAGGACATGGTTCATTTCGATTTTCACAATCTGAAAACCGAGTTCCTTCCGCAGCGCAACGACATTATCTTCTGCCGCAATGTCATGATTTATTTCGACGAAGCGGAGCAGAAGCGTCTCATCAGCAAGTTCTGGCGTTGTCTCAATTCCGAGGGGTACCTGTTCGTTGGACATGCCGAGAGCCTCTTCGGCCTTACCGATAAGTTCCGCATGATTCACCTGAACAACGGCACAGCCTACCAACGCATAGAGGTGGCAAACCCGTGAACTTCTTCTCCGACGATCGGGCGAACGAACTCCGCAACATCTTTTTCGAGAGTGCGCAGGAACTTCTGCAGGCGCTCAACGAAGAGGGTCTTGAACTGGAGAAGCACCCGTCCGACCCGGAAGCCGTCAGGAATATCAGGCGCACTGTTCACACCCTCAAGGGTGACTCTGCCGCATGTGGCTATCGCGAACTCAGCGAACTCGCGCACGAGCTCGAAGATGTGCTCACGCCCGAACTCGCCACCAAAGCGGGGGCCAGCCTCGCCGAGCTCGTTCTCAGCGCGGCAGACATTTTCGATGCCATGCTCTCCGCCTATAGGGGAGACATGCAGCCGCCCGCTGGCAATTCGCTGCGCGAGATGATCCATCGCGTCATCGCTCCTCAGTCGGAAGCCACAGCCGAAGTCTTCGCGCCGAGCTTCGCCTGGACCGAGTATGAAAGCCTGCTCATCTCGCAACACGCCGTGCGTGGTCAGAATGTGTACAACGTTGCCATC
Organism: Clostridia bacterium; assembly: GCA_035561135.1. Classification (NCBI taxonomy): domain Bacteria; kingdom Bacillati; phylum Bacillota; class Clostridia; species Clostridia bacterium. The sequence goes on along the minus strand of DATMYA010000063.1, from coordinate 68,237 downwards.
GCCGTGGACCCGCAATGCCCGATGCGTGCCGCCGCCTTGCAGCTCATCCGCAATGTCATGCAGGAAGTCGGCACGCTCGTGGTCATGCACCCAGAGGAAGGTAGCGCCGACGTCAGCGTGGAGGTCATCGAACTTGCTCTAGCGAGCCATCACGAGCAGGATTGGATCGCTAAAAAAGCCAGGATTCCCAGTGTCGTCTCGCGCGTGCACGTTGAGCCTTACGCAAACGCGCAGGCGCCTGCGCCCGTCGTGGAACCCGAAGTTTCTACGGACCCAGAACTCGCCACAGACGACTTGCTCGGCATCCTCTCAGACGCTCCGGCGCAAGCCGTCCCCTCACCCCTCCGTGGCGGTGAGACTGAAAGAACAGCCACAGACAAGCACGCTGCCGAAAAGCAACTCGCGGCCATTGAAAACATCCTTCGCGTGGATGCCGACCGCATCGACGTCGTCCTCGACCTCGTTGGGGAACTCATCATCGGCAAGTCGATGCTGCACCAGACGTTCACAGAGTTCGGAAAGCGCTTTCCAAAAGATCCTCTGCGCGCCAAGTTCTCCGACGCCATGTCTTTCCAGGCGCAAGTGCTCAACAAGTTGCAGCGCTCGGTGATGAAGATCCGCATGGTACCCGTCGAGCAACTGTTCCGCCGCTTCCCTCGCGTAGTTCGCGACGTTTCCAAGCAGCAGAACAAGGACGTAACGCTCGTTCTCGAAGGCGAGACGACCGATCTCGACAAGAGCATTCTCGACTCCCTGGCAGAGCCGATGACGCACCTGGTGCGCAACGCCGTCGATCACGGTATCGAATCGCCCGAAGAGCGCGTCGCGCTCGGCAAGCCCGCACAAGGAACCATTCGTCTCAACGCGCATCATCAGGGCAACCAGGTCATCATCGAAATTTCAGACGATGGGCGCGGTATCGATCGCGGCAAGGTTGTTGCTAAAGCACTCGAACGCGGCCTGCTGAAGCAGGAAGATGCAGCGCGTCTCAACGAAGCCGAAGCTCTGAATCTCATCTTCCACGCCGGTCTCAGCACGGCCGAACAGGTCACGGAAATCTCCGGACGCGGCGTCGGCATGGATATCGTCAAAGGTGTGATGGAGCGCCTGAAAGGTTCGGTGGCGATCCATACCGTTTTGGGCGAGGGCACCACGTTTCGCCTGAAGCTGCCGCTGACGCTCGCCATTATCAAAGCCCTGCTCTTCCGCGTAGCCGACCGCCTATACGCAATCCCGCTCGGTTCCGTGCTGGAAATCGCGCGCGCCAGCGAGGCCGAGATCCACATCGTGGACAACCACGAAGTGCTGCAACTGCGGGAAGAAGTCGTCACCCTTGTGCGTCTCCGCCAACTTGTCAAAGCGCACGGCGCAACCAAAGGCAAGCGCGCATTCATCATCGTAGTCGCCATGGCAGACCGAAAATTTGGTCTCATCGTGGACCGGCTTGTCGGCGAAGAAGAATTGGTTATCAAAGCTCTCGACGACAACCTGGTCAACACGGACCTGGTCAGCGGCGCCTCCATACTTGGCGATGGTACGGTTGTGCTTATCCTGAATATTGCGGCCGTGGTCGAACGCCTTGGCCGCGCTGCTGTGCAGTCTGGCACGGCACGCACTGTGGGGGCCTCGGCATGACAGAAGCGGTGCGGGTTTTAGTTGTTGATGATTCGGCGCTGATGCGGAAGTTGATTCCGCAGATCATCGAGCGCGACAGCTCTATCCACGTGGTCGGAACGGCCATGGATGGCGCGTTCGCCCTCAAGAAGATCGCGGAACTCAAGCCACACGTTATTACGCTGGATTTGGAAATGCCGCGCATGGATGGCATGGAAACCTTGCGCGAGATCATGCGCAAGTTCCGCCTGCCTGTCATCGTCGTCAGCGCGCACACCACGCAGGGCGCCGCCACCACGTTCAAGGCTCTCGCTTCGGGTGCTTTCGACTTTGTAGCAAAACCTCGCGACGTGCTCTCCGCGCGCATGGATGACATCGCTGGCGAACTCATCGGCAAGATCAAAGCCGCGGCTGGCACTAAGATCGCGGCGCACGGTCACGAATTAGAGATCCCTGCTCCCAGGATTACCAAACGCACCGGGCCGGTCAAGCGCGGTCAGGCCAACAAGCTGGTCGCGATAGGCATTTCCACCGGCGGCCCGAATGCACTCCAGTACCTGCTGGCGCAGCTTCCCGGCGACTTTCCCGCCTCCATCGTGATTGTGCAGCACATGCCGGAAGGCTTTACGGAGCTGTTCGCGCGCCGCCTCGACGAGTGCTGCGCCATTGACGTGAAGGAAGCGCAATCCGGAGACCTGCTACTCGCCGGACGCGCACTGATCTGCCCTGGCAATCGCCACATCAAGGTTCGTCGCATGCCCTTGGGCGACATTGTTGTGCTCTCGGACGAGCCCAGGACCAACGGTCACAGGCCTTCCGTCGACGTGTTGTTCCGTTCTGTAGCCAACGAATTCTCGCACGACTCGATTGCCGTGCTGATGACCGGCATGGGAGAAGACGGCGCTGATGGCCTGGGTGTCGTGAAGGCTTCCGGCGGCATGACCATTGCGCAGAACGAGGAATCCTGCGTGGTGTTCGGAATGCCCAGGGCCGCAATCGAGCGCGGATACGCCATGCGCGTCGTTCCGCTGGACGCGCTCGCAAATACATTACAGGCTCAGTGCGTGGCCGAACGCGTGCGCACCGCCGTGATCGCAAACAGGCAATTTCAAGATTCTGGTACGGTTCCCCGTACCGAATGATGTGAGGAAACTTGTATGGATCAATTTCCGGCTCTGGTCCGCAGCAAAGACCGCCAGCCAGTCCGTTACCTGGTTGTCGACGACTCCATATTCGCACGCAAGAACCTGACCCGCATGATCGAAACATTCGGCGGACAGGTTGCGGGCGAAGCCGGAGACGGCTGCACCGCCATCACTGAGTACGACCGCACCAAGCCAGACATGGTGCTCATGGATATCACGATGCCGCAGATGGAAGGCATCGAGGCCGCCGAACGCATTGTGCGACAGCATCCTGACGCGCGCGTCGTCATGGTCTCCAGCGTCGGCTACCAGGAGAACATAGTCGCTGCCTTGCAGAAGGGTGCTCGCCACTTCGTTCAAAAGCCTGTGAAGCCAGAGGTGCTCTACGAGGTCATAAAATACGTGCTGGGTGAGGACGCAACTACGCTCGTTCCCAGCACCGCCGGAGCGGGGGATGCTAAATGAAGATGGAATTGATTCAACCCTTCATCAATGCCGCCGACGCCGTCATGGCTGAGACGTTGCACTGCAACACCCGCATCGGCGACGTCAGCATGGACGAGGAAGCCTACCGCCGCAAAGGCATGGCCGCCATCGTCAACGTGAGTGGCGACATTGAGGGCCGCGTCATTTTCGACATCGAGCCGCCCACCGCCGCGCGCGTTGCCAGCGCGCTCGCCGGCATGGAAGTCGCCGAAACCGACGAGATGGTGCGTGAAACCGTATGCGAACTCGCCAACCTCGTTATCGGGAACGCAATTACTTCGCTGAACGACCAGGGCTTTCAGTTTAAGATTCACCCGCCAGAGCTTCACACGGCGGAACACGGCATCAAGAGCAGCGAGGATACAGAAGCGCTCGTGATGTACTTCGAGACGCCTGCAGGAAACATCTACATGAATATTGCGATGCGCTATAACCGCCGCCGGCGAATGGAGCGCTCCGCAGCCGCCGTCTAACATTCCTTCAACTCCAAGTGAAAAGGGGCGGATTCGATCCGCCCCTTTTGCTGTTCCTGCAAATAAACGGTCGACACAGACTCACCGCAAGCGCTTTCGGAAGAGAACGCACTGGCTGACATTCCGGCCTCGCGCGCCATCTCTGTGTGCTCACACCAATTGTGCCTACACGAAAACGTCCCTCTGCCCGCCGTTCACGCGGGCCAACATCGGCGTAACAATCCGCTGCTGACGCCCATCCATCTTCGCGAGTTGTTCCGCGATGAGCTGTTCACCGGCGGCTCGCGTTTCAGGCGAGGCGTAGTCATCCAGGTATTCGCGGAAGGTGGAGAGCGCATTGGGCTCGCAGTTGTACTTGATAGCGCCGGGCTTGGCGAGATCCATGAAGTCTTTTCCAGTACGTCCCGAGCGGTAACACGCCGTGCAGAACGAGGGTATAAACCCCATTGCGGCAACCTCGCGAACGACCTCATCCAGCGGACGGTTATCGCCGACCTGGAACTGACTGCTGTGAAAGTCGCCCTCTACCTCTTCGTATCCGCCCGGGTCAGTGCGGCTACCCGCCGATGTCTGCGAAATGCCGATCTGGTAACTCTTGCGGCGAATCTCCGCAGACTCACGCGTGGACATCACGAGGCCTGTGGACGGGACGGCCAGCCGCAGGATAGCGATGATCTTCAGGAAATCGGCATCGCTCACCGCATGTGGCGGATGGCTTGCGACCTCTGAGCCCACCGCGGGTTCAAGTCGCGGCACGCTGATCGTGTGCGGACCACAGCCGAAACGCAACTCCAAATGATGGATATGCTGCATCAGCGCCAGCAGTTCATAGCGCCAGTCCGCAAGGCCGAAGAGCGGCCCGATGCCAACATCTCTAATGCCGGCTTCCATCGCCCGCTCCACTGCCGTGACGCGCCAATCGTAGTTACGCTTCATTCCTGCCACGTGCACGCGCGCATAAGTCTCACGATGGTATGTTTCCTGGAAGATCTGGTATGCACCGATGTCGGCTGCTTTCAGTTCCCGGAACTGCTCAACAGTAAGCGGTGCGACATTGACGTTCACGCGTCGAATTCCGCCGCGCCCGGTGGTCGTTTTGTAGATCGTGTCCACCGATTTCAAAACATAGTTGAAGCCTTCTTTGTCTGGATACGATTCACCGGCGACCAGCAGTACGCGCTTGTGTCCTTGCTCGAGGAGGACGCGAATCTCGGCCGCAATCTCATCCTGCGTAAGGGTCCTGCGCGTAACTTCCTGGTTTCGCGCGCGGAAAGCGCAATAGGTGCACTCGTTCGTGCAACGGTTGGACACGTAAAGAGGCGCAAAGAGCACCAGCCGCGAACCGTAGATTTCTTGCTTGACCTGGCGCGCCGCGGCAAACATCTCTTCAATTAAGCCCGGATCGGTGACCGCCGACAAAGCAGCTACCTCGGCCATCTCCAGCCCATGAAGCTCTTTCGCCTTCGCCAGGATGTCGCGCACGCAAGCGTTGTCGACTGCTTGCGACTGCACTAGAGTTTTGTCGATCTGTTCTGAATCAATGAACTGCGCTTTCACTTCCTTCTGCACTGTCTACCCTTCTGTCTGTGGTGCTGCGCCGAAAATGCAAGCGCACGCTTACTCGACTCGGCCATCGCTTGGCGGCCTACCGGTGTTGATCCCAACTCGCGCATCGATACCGAAGACTGTGGTGGTACTTCGGCCGACGGCGGGGGCATACTCTCTTCTTTATCGAATGTTAATTGCGGAACTGCCAATGCGCGCAAAATTCTTATAGTCGCGAATGCACTCCGTCTTCACCTGCGCACTTTTGCAGCGGAAGCGAATTCCGAAGTAGCTAGGATTGCGCAAAGAGAATAATCTTCCTTGTTTGAAAAGGAGCTCACGTGACGATGAAGAACGAGAAGGGTGCAGTTCCTGTCGCCGATAGCCGAAGAACATTTTTGAAAGCCAGTGTGGCCGGAGCCGCCGGTGCTGTCGTGTTTCCCGAACTGCTATCCGCTCAAACCGCGCAAAGAACAACGCCCGGCAGCTTTGAGCTGGACGAGATAAGCCTGCATGATTTGCGGAAGGGGCTGGACTCAGGGAAGTACACTGCGCGGGCGCTGGCCCAGAAGTACCTCGCGCGCATCGATGCCATCGACCGCCATGGGCCTTCGCTCAACTCCGTCATCGAGGTCAACCCCGATGCCTTGGCAATCGCCGATCGTTGCGACCAGGAGCGCCGGGCCGACAAGGTTCGCGGCCCTCTGCATGGAATCCCTATCCTTATAAAAGACAACATCGCCAGCGCGGACAAGATGCAAACCACCGCCGGATCTTTGGCGCTTCAGGGCTCCAAGCCGCCGAAAGATGCGTTTGTGGTAGCGCGGCTGCGCGAAGCCGGAGCGGTGATCCTCGGTAAGACGAATTGCAGCGAATGGGCAAACTTCCGTTCTACGCGCTCGACCAGCGGCTGGAGCGGACGCGGGGGCCAGACGCGTAATCCCTACGTGCTCGACCGCAACCCTTCGGGATCGAGTTCCGGTTCCGCCGTGGCGGTTAGCGCGAATCTCTGCGCGCTGGCGGTGGGCACGGAGACGGATGGCTCCATCGTCTCACCGGCGTGCTCGAACGGAATCGTCGGCATCAAGCCCACGGTCGGGCTGCTATCGCGCAGCGGCATCATCCCAATTTCTCACACGCAGGACACCGCCGGACCCATGACGCGCACCGTCGCCGATGCCGCCGCACTCCTGAGCATTCTTGCAGCGGTTGACCCTGCGGACAATGCCACGGAAGCTGCGCGGGCCAGGATCGAACAGGACTACACCCGATTCCTCGACCCCAGCGGGTTGCGTGGCGCACGCATCGGCGTGGTACGCAAGTACGCCGGTTACAGCATTCCGCTCGATCTCGTTTTCGAAGAGGCGATCACGGCGATGAAGCGCGCTGGCGCGGAGATCATCGACCCTGCCGATGTTCCAACAATAGGCAAGTTTGATGATGCGGAACTCGAGGTGATGCTCTACGAGTTCAAGGCCGGTCTGAATGCCTACTTCGCAACCCTTGGTTCCAATTCGCCCGTCCACACGCTGAAGGAGTTGATCGACTTCAACGAAAAGAACCGCGAGCGCGAGCTTCGATACTTCGGACAGGAAATGCTGGCGCTGGCCGAAGCCAAAGGGCCGCTCACAACTCCTGACTACCTGAAAAGCCTTGCCGACTGTCGACGCCTTTCGCGCCAGGAGGGCATCGACGCAGTTATGGACAAGCATCGACTGGATGCGCTGGTCGCACCGACCGGGAACGCAGCCTGGCCTACCGATCTGGTCAACGGAGATCACTTCACCGGCAGCAGCACCAGTCTGGCCGCCGTCGCTGGTTACCCCAACATCAATGTGCCGATGGGATTCATCTTCGGGCTACCGATAGGAGTTTCTTTCTTCGGACGCGCCTGGAGCGAACCTGTGCTGATCAAGGTCGCTTATGCCTACGAACAGTCGACGAAGATGCGCAAAGCGCCAACGTATCTCCCGACGCTTAACCTGGGCTAGCTACTCGCGGAGGAGTTACACCACCAAGGGCTCCTCCGCTTTACTTTCTGCGCACGCATAGATACACGCGTCGATGAATGCCTGTGCCCAGAGCTCTTTTTGAACCGAAGGCAACGCTGCCCTCATCCTCTATACAGTCGCAATAAGGAGATGGTCGATGGCGCGAATTGTGAGTGTGATTGTTGCCCTGATGATGCTGGTACCGTTGTTTCTCTTCGCCGCGAGCGGACGCCCGGAAGCAGGTTCCACTGCTCCAGAGTTCACACTGAAATCGCAGGACGGAACCCCGGTCAGCCTAAAGGATCTACGCGGCAAATGGGTGGTCCTCTACTTTTATCCAAAGGATTTCACCGGCGGGTGCACCATCGAAGCTCACAACTTCGAGCGTGATCGCCTTGCATACGAAAAGAAGAACGCGGTAATTTTGGGTGTGAGTCTCGATGACGTGAAGTCGCACAAGGAGTTCTGTGTTAAAGAAGGGCTGAACTTCAAGCTGCTCGCCGATACGGAGCACGTCGTTTCGAAGGCCTACGGCACGTTGACGAATTTGGCGGTCGTGAAGTTTGCATCGCGAAATACATTCCTGATCGATCCGAACGGCAAGGTCGCAAAAGTTTTCACCGATGTAAGTCCCAGCAAGCACAGCCAGGAAGTCCTCGCCGAATTGACGAGCCGGCAGAAATAGCCTGGAGCCGCAAGGCCCGGAACTGCGAAACAAAACAGCGAAAACTACACATGGACGCCGTGAACGCTGATTACGGCGTCTATGTTATTTAGATTGTTCAGCACATCCTTGGGGACCGGGGTATCGGTTTGCACGATGGCGAGTGCCTTCCGCCTAAGGGGTGCACCAGTGGCATTCGCAGCTGCGGCAGCCTCGGACTCGCGACCCAGCGAGAACCGGGCAATATTGATGCCGTGATCGGAGAGCAAGGTGCCGATCCTGCCGATGACTCCAGGGCGATCAAGGTTTGAAATGACGATGAAATTCCCGGTGAGCGGCGACTCTATTTCAATTCCATTCAGTTCGATGATGCGTGGCGATTCTCCGTGCACCACCGTGCCAGTGGCGGCCAGCGTGAGCGAAGCTCCGTGCAGTGAGATCTGAACCGTGTTCATCTTGGTGTTTGAGTCCGAACGAGATTCCACGACACGCACGCCACGTGCCTGGGCGGCTGCCTGTGCGTTGATGATGTTGACCGTCTCCTCCGAGCCGTACTGCAGGATGCCGGCTACGGCGGAGCTTTGCAGAAGCTCTGTTTTCCAGCCGGTCAGCGCTCCCTCATAGCGAATACGCACTTCCTCCAGATTGGAATCGAACAATTGCGCGAGGACCGACGCCATCCTGTGTGCGAGCGCGATGTAAGGCTTCAATTGCTGGTATTCCAGATCGGTGAGAGAAGGCGAGTTGACGGCGTTCTGGACGACGCCATCCATCAGGTAATCGCGCAATTGCGAAGCGATCTGGGTTCCGACTGCGTCCTGCGCCTCCTGAGTTGATGCGCCGATGTGAGGAGTGGCGACCACGCTCGGCAGAGCCAACAACGGAGAAACTTTGGGCGGCTCCTTCGGAAATACATCCAGGGCGGCTGCCGCGACTTGGCCAGAGCGAAGTGCATCCGCCAGGGCGTATTCATCGACAAGCTCACCGCGAGCGCAATTCACGATGCGCACTCCGCGTTTCATTTTGGCGAAGGCGGAAGCATTCAGCATCCCGGTGGTCTGGTGTGTGAGCGCCACATGCAGCGAGATGAAGTCTGATTGTGAATAGAGTTCTTCGAGAGTGCAGAGCTTAACGCCAACCTCGGCTGCGAATGCAGGAGATACGTACGGGTCTGAGCCGCAGACGTTCATGCCGAGCGCAGTGGAGCGTTTGCACACCTCCGTTCCAATTCGCCCCAGTCCGACGATGCCCAACGTCTTGCCCAGAAGTTCCGTGCCCGCAAACGACTTCTTGTCCCAATTCCCTGCGCGTGTCGATTGGTCTGCGCGCGGGATGTGACGGGCGAGCGAAAGCATCAGGCCAATCGTGAGTTCTGCAACGGCAACAGCGCTTGCGCCCGGCGTGTTCATCACAACGATGCCGCGGCGAGTGGCGACGTCTACGTCGATGTTGTCCACGCCAACACCGGCACGGCCGATCACGCGCAGTTTGTTCGCGTGTCGCACCAGTGCAGCATCAGCCCTAACAGCCGAACGAACAATCAAGCCTTCCGCATCCCTGATGCTTCCCTGCGGATCACTCGCGAATTGGCCCGGGCCGACAACCTGCCACCCGGGCACGGACGCGAGGAGGTCCATGGCGCTGGCGGCAATCTTTTCCGCGACAACAATCTTCATCGTCCCTCCCCCGCTGCCCGTCCTGCGACGACGCGCTGGTATGTCTGCTGCGCGGCGCGCAGTCCGTCCCCCAGGGTGATCGAGCCGGGCATCAACTCGTGCAGCACTTGTTCGAGGCCGGCGATAATGGCGATCGTATCCATGAAGTCGAGGTACCCGATGTGGGCGATACGGAAAATCTGTCCCTTCATCTCACCCTGACCATCGGAGAGAATTCCGCCAAACTGCGATTTGAAGCGTCTGACGATGTCAGTCGAGGAAATTCCCTGCGGAGCTTGAATGGCGGTCACCGCCGCAGCAGGAGCGCTGGGTGCAAACAGTTTCAGCCCAATTGCCTGTGCGGCCGAGCGCGTAACTTCCGCGCAGAGTTCGGCGTTGGCGACGAGGTTACGGCGTCCCTGGGCAAGATCACCGTTGGCCTGAGCAGCGATATAGTCGAGCGCCGCACCTAGCGCGGCAACGAGCGCAACCGCAGGAGTGTAGGACGACTCGCCCTTCCCGGCCGACTTGCGCTCCTTCATGAGATCGAAATAGTAGCGAGGCTGCCGCGAACTTTCCATCCGCCGCCAGGCGCGGTCGCTGACTGCGAGATAGGCCATTCCGGGCGGCACCATGAGAGCTTTCTGCGAGCCGCCGATAGTCACATCAATGCCGTCGCCATCGAGGTCCAGGTTTGTTGTGCCAAGTCCTGTAATGGCATCGACGACGAGAAGCGTGTCTGTGCCGTGAAGCAGCTCCGCGACTTTGGAGACAGAATGGCGCGCGCCAGTGGATGTTTCCGTGGCTTGCATGAACACGACGCGGAGGTCGGGCGTGAGGCGTTCGCGAATGGCTTCGATGGAGAAGGTTTTCCCATAAGGCACGGTCACGCTCTCGACGCTGCAATGAAAGGCCTTCGCGAGACACGCCCAGCGTTCGCCGAACTTGCCTGCCGTGAGCACCAGAACTTTGTCGCCGGGACTGGTCAGGTTGCTGACAGCCGCCTCCATGGCTCCCGTTCCAGAAGCAGCAATCGCGACGACATCGTTCTTCGTGCCGATGAACGTTTGTAGCTGCTGGAGCACTCGCGAATACAAGGCGCGAAATTCGGGCGTCCGGTGATGCATGTCGGCAGCAGCCATCGCGAACTGTGCAGCGGGAAGAAGTGGCGTCGGGCCCGGAGTGAAGAGCCGAGTTTTGCGAAACATAGGAACCTCTCACGGAAGCTGAAGCCTGTTTCGGTGCGATCAGTTTTCTTAGTGAACGTGCGAGCAGAGGAAGTTGCCGCGGATTTTATCAGAATGTTGCCCGGCCATGGCCGTCCCGCCGCATAATGATTTCTGAACTTTCCACATCACGCCATGAACAGATTTGTTATTACCCTGCTTGGGCGAGCGCTTTTTGCGGAACATCTACGCGCGGCGAACGCAATCGCATTGCGGGCCGGCCTGGAAGTCGACTGCATGGAGCGCATCTCGGACTCGATATTTGCTCCGGCCAAAGGCACACATGCGGGCTGCGCTTGTGTCCGATTGCGGGTACGCGGCGAAGCGGAGATCGGCGGGATGCGAGCAAGCTTCAACGCGCTTGCGGATGAACTAGACATCGACATCTGCATAGAAGACGAGAGCACTTTCGGGCGGAAGCGGCGCCTGATCGTGCTCGACATGGATTCCACTCTGATTCAAGCGGAAGTGATTGACGAGCTGGCAAAGATTGCAGGAGCGGGCGAGCAGGTCTCGAACATCACGGCCTCGGCGATGCGGGGCGAAATCGATTTCAAGCAGAGCTTCACCAACAGGCTGTCATTTTTGCGTGGAGTGCCTGAACAGAGAGCAAGGGAGCTGAGAGATGCGATTTCACTCACAGACGGCGCAGAGCGCCTGATATCTACGGTCAAAAAGCTGGGGTACAAAACGGCAATCGTCTCGGGTGGGTTCACGTTCATCGGAGAACATCTTCAGGAGCTGCTTGGTATCGACTACATGTTCGCGAATGAGTTGGAGATATCGGATGGATTCGTGACAGGCAGAGTCCGGGGTGAAATCGTTGACGGGCGGCGAAAGGCGGAACTCCTTCAGGAGATCGCGGCAAAGGAAGGCATTAGTCCGGAAGAAGTCGTTGCCGTCGGCGATGGTGCGAACGACTTGCCGATGCTCACCGTTGCCGGCATGGGCATCGCTTTCCACGCGAAACCCATCGTGAGACAGAGCGCACCTTTCGCGATCTCATCCGTAGGACTCGATGGCATCCTTGGCTTGCTCGACGTGAGCGATTGCAACGTGCCAGACTAACCTGCAACTTATCGCAAGGAATTCCCAAGTGGGTTTGAGCTAGAGTTGCGGAGGGGGCGCGACTGGTGCAGGGGCACAAGCGGGGCGGCTTCCGTCAACATTGGCGCGGCTGATTCGCCAAAGCAGAGAGGTGCCTTTCCTGGCCCCCGTCGAGTCGTAAAGAGTGACGGCGATGAGGTGATTGCATTGCTGCAATCCCTCTCCTCCAAGGATGGTTGGCAGCACGAACCCGCGGTCCGAGCGAAGATTTTTACGACCCTGCGGATACCAACGGTCGGTGAAAACTTCGGCCTCCGCCGACCATCCCGCGTCGCCGATGAGCGCACGCCCGGAGACGTTCACAATGCGCGTAGGTGAAATTTCTCCGTCGGCCGGGGAAGAAATCTCCAGCGCGCTCTTTGTTGGATTCGGCATCGAACTGCGTGCATACACCTCCACTGTCCGTCCCAGCGTTGGGTCGACCGTCCACATCAGCGATCTGTAGTTCGCGAGTTCGGGACGGATGGCGGCGTCCATCTCTTGCGCTTCGCGCCCCATGCCGCCATTCAGGATGATGTAGTCGAACTGCTCATCGCGGACGGCCGCTGCGTACGCCGACGCACCCTTTGCACCCTTGTATTCGAAGTAGAACGGATCGGCGATGCTCGACTGGTGCAACTCCCGCATGTAGTAATAGCGGAAGACGCTATCGTCCACAAGCAGCCTGGTACCGGGCTTCACCTGGCCGCGGAGCGCGGCAAGCGCGGGTTCCACGTTTGGCCAGAAGAGGAAGTCGTGCGTGTAAACAGCCTTGCCTGCAGCAGCTAGAACAATCACCAAAACGATGACGGCTGAACTTCCCACGACGGCGAGGTGCGACTGACGCGCTCTAGTTGCAACCCTGGCGATCTCCAGCACCGCCAGCGCTGCCACGGGCACGAGAAAAATCAGCACGTAGTTAGCGTGCTTCCACCAATCGTAGTCAGCGCGCGTGATCACCTGGAATGCGATGCCGATAGCCGCTCCACCCCATAGCAGCAGCGCCGTACGGCGGTGCCGCGCAAAGAAAAGCGCCACAATCGCAAGCAGCGCGACAATCCAGAAATCGATTCGTTCGCGAAAGTAAACCGTCCAGAAATCGTGTCCGCTTGCGCGAAGAGAGTTGTACCCGCCGCCATACGACAGCAGAAGCCTTAGTTCTCTCCAATACACCGCGAGATACGCAGCGCAAGCCGCAGCTAACGGCAGAGTGAACAGTCCAAAGCTGCGCCATCCCTTCCTGAACAACGCAAGCAGCGCCAGGAATGGGAAGTAGATGGCAACTACATACTTGCAGAGGAAGGCGGCGAAGAACAGGCAGCCGGATGCAAGCCAACCTCGCTTCGACCCTGTGTGCCACGCCCAAGCGTAAGCACACAGCGCCATCGCAAAGAACGGAAAAGCGCCTGCATCGCGAGTCGCGATGCGCGAGGCCAGCACCGCGCTGGGAAGCACGGCGAACATGGCAGCCGCCGCCAGCGCAACCGGCACGGAGATCGCGCGCTTCGTGAAACTGTAAACCGATATAACCGCGACCGTACCCAAGCCGGCAGCGAGCAAACGAACGCCCGCCAGTCCTGCAAGCCAGTCAGCAGCGGCCGACATCATCGGCCATAGATACCAGCCAAAACTCCACTGTAACGGGGTTGAAAGAGGCGACTCGAAACTTTGCGCCAGGAACATCCGCCCGTAAATCACGTAGATGGATTCGTCCATATACGCGGTCGAGTACAGAGGGTCCCGAGCACGCACAAACAGTCCAACCACAACGACGAGCGCCAAAGCGAGCAGACGTTCCGTATGCAGGAAGTCGTTCAGTTCGACACGCGTGACGAACTTCGTGTCGAGCCGCTTCTTTTTGATTTCTTCTAGAAGTAATGGCGCCATGTAATCCGTGGGATGTTGCGCCGAAATGCGTTGTACACGTTCAGGAATTCATAGCCGATCTGCACGTCATCCCTGTCGGTAACGCGCCAGATGAGTCCTGTCCTGATGCTTGAAGCAAAGTGAGAGTCGGCGAAGCGAGCGGTTGTGGAGTCCACGTTCTGTATGCCGGCGGTTGCGTCGGCGGTCCACTGTAGCCGAGTACGAATTTTGCCAGAAGCGCTTACGCCTGCGTAGTTCAGCAGGAAAGCCGTTGGACTGAAGTATCCGCCACTGAGGCGGGGATTGGGACCCGCAAGCGCCTGGTCAGCATCGTAGTCAAAGCTGACGTAGCTCAGACCATATGCCAGGCGTATATACGGGCGATCGCCGCGAATGGATTTTCCGAGGTTGAAGTCAACACCCTTGCGACGGTTGGAATCGAGGTGGCTTCCGGTGAACAGTCCGTCCGAGTACTCAACGCTGAAGTCGATTCCGTGAGCAGCGTTGTCGTAGCTCACGCCTACGGTGGCGAGGTTGGAAGACACCTGCCCTGCCAGCGTTGAACCTAAATACTCGCCACGCTGGGAGAGTAACGACTCCTCGACTGCTTCGCGGCGGAAACCGGCGCTTAGCTTGACGGAATTCACTGGGCGATACGTCAGCAGTGTTCCGCCACCGAGGCGCGTCGAATAACCCGGATGTGTATCCGAGTTGAAGTCCACACTAGCGGTAACGAACTCTGACGGCTGTGCATCGTAAGCGACGGAGTAGAAATTCGAGTTGAAGTCGTCTGTCTTCGTTCGCAGGTACGTCGGACGATATCCGAAGGTCAGTCGCTGCCCCGCGGCAATTGGTAGTGAGAGGCGCGTCTCCAACCGGTCATAGTCCAACTGCTGGCGATTGCGGCGGCCGGCATAACCGATCGAAGTGTAGGCTCCCAGGGAGCGACGTAGGTCGGCACGCAACTCCCGCGTCTCGGGATCGCTTCCGAGCGTCTGGGCAAGTGACTGCGCCGCTCGATATTGCCGCAGGCCGAAGTTACTGCGTGCGAGCTCCAGCGTTGTTGCAGCGTCCTCCGGTGACGCAGTGTGCAAGGGAGCAAGGAGCGCCCTGGCGTCCGCGTAATTGCCTCTCCAGTTTAGGATTTCGGCGCGACCACGGAGCGCCTGCTCATTCTTGGGATCGGCTTTGAGGACTTGGTCGTAGAGCTGGAGCGCGTCGTTTGTGCGTCCACTCCACGCGAGGATCTGGGCCGTCCCCGTCAGTGCGCGGCCGTTGTTCGCGTCCTGGGCAAGGGTCTTTTCGTAAATCGCGAGCGCCTCAGCGCGTGACTCATGCGTCCAGGAGAGCGCTTCCGCAAGCGTCAATGCTGCGTCAGCGTCATTCGGGTCGGCGGCGACAGCTTCTTTCAGAATCGTCACGCCCTCTGAGCGCGTCTTCGCATTCCACACGAGCATGCGGCCCAGTTGCAGTTTCGCCTGCCTGCTGGATGGATCGGCTACGAGGATACGGCGGAGCAATGCCTGCGCATCTGCACGCGTGGCGTCACTCCAAGAAAGCGTCTCGGCGTAGTCGATGCAGTGCTCGGTTGTCGGGCTCGTCTCACAGGCGAAGCGCAAATGCGGCAGAGCGTGGTCGCGCTGGCCGCTCCAGCCAAGCATGCGTCCGAGACGCCAGCGAACTTCCACGTTGGACGGATCGAGGGTCGCGATGCGCTGGAGCATGGGAATGGCATCGCGCCAGCGTCCCGCGGCTTCCATGCTCTTTGCCGATTCCAGCGCAGCATGGGTTCCCATTGCCTCCTGCTGTTCCGCCTGCGCCACGGCGCCTACGTTCAATAGCAGGGAGAGGATGATGAGCGAGAGTGCTCTGCTTATTGGCATGCGACACTCTCCTCGTTCTGAGTGATGTGTGTTAGTCGTAGCAGCTTTGCGTGCTCTGGGGCAACGAGCCAGAAGAGATACTTCGATATCTCGTCCTGCGCTTCAGAATCAATCTCCGTAAAGCGGATACCGTTCGCATATCGCGAATGTGCCTGCTGCTTGTACTCCTGGTTCCTGACCACAACGCCTGCGGCGTAGACGGTTCGTGTCGGCAGCGTAAGCAGCATGTTGACTTTCGTTCCTGTGGGCAGCGGCCGGTCGAGAGTCACGGAGACGCCCGTACGGTTCAGGTTGCGCGCGAAGTCCTGATGCTTATTGACGGCCGCGCCGTCCTCCACGGAGACTTCGATCGGGATATCAAGCTGCTGAGGGAAGCGGTAGCTCTGCCGTTGTTCTCTGCGACTCAGCGCGTACCAGAGCACGGTCGAGAGGATGTAGCCGAAGAACACGGCCCACACCAGATTTACGACAAGCGCCCAAAAGATGTATTCCGAGCCTGCCACGCGCAGCCTCAATGTGCCCGCCGCGATACTGATCACAGTCAAGAACAACAGGCTTGCGGGCATGAACACGTCCAGGCTCGTCGCTGCTCCCGCACGTGCTTTTGGCGTGACGGAAAATCCCATCTTCTTCTTCACTAAGCCTGAAACGGCGTGCAGGAGTACGTGCATCTTCATGATGTTGAACTGTTCGCTGTAAAAGAACGCGCGAAAGCCGCCCTGCAACGTGGCCGATGCGAACAGGTTCAAAAAGAAGTATGGGAAAAAATACAGGACAAATAGCTCTGGAGTCGCTCGGAGCGGGAACACTCCCGCGCTCAGGCAAATGATTGGCGTGACAAGGAAGATAAGCCGTTGATAGCTCATCCAATAGAAGTAGAAGGATGAGAAGTAGCAGATGCGCTGAGCAATGGAGAGCCGTCCATCGAACATCGGCTTCTCCCGCCGCAAAACCTGCATCGCGCCGTGACCCCAGCGTAGCCACTGAGTCGCGAAGCCGCTGTATGTGTGGGGAGCCAAACCCCAGGCGACTGTCTTGTTGTGATAAATGATCTTCCAGCCTACACGTTGCAGCAAGAGGCCGGTGTGCATGTCCTCGGTAATGCTCTCCGTGGCGAAGCCGCCAACCTGTTCGAGCGCGGACCGGCGAATGACCGCTGGGCTGCCACAGTAGAACGCCGCGTTATAGCGGTCTTTGCCAGGCTGGATGATGTTGAAGAAGAGTTCCTGCTGTTGCCAGCCATACTTTTTTCGCTGGTTCAGTCGATGCTGGAACGAATCGAGATTGTAGAAGTCCTGCGTCGCCTGAACAACGGCCACCTTGCGGTCGCGGAAGAACCCTAGTAACTGGTCGATGAGGTCTGCGTTGGGAACGTGGTCGCAATCCAATACAACAATGAACTCGCCACTCGTTTGCTTGAGCGCGTTGTTGAGATTGCCGGCTTTTGCGGACGTCCTGTCGGTTCGAGAGATGTAGTCGCAGCCGACCTCGGCCGCAAGCTGCCGGACCTGTTCGCGATCTCCGTCATCCAGAATGTAGGTCTTGTGCGGGTAAGTCATGCTCAACGCGCAAGCGACGGTTTCACGGAGCAGTTCAACTGGTTCGTTATAGGTCGGGATAAAGACATCGACGGCACGTTCCTGCAGCGGCGGCGGCGCGGCATAGCGCGTCGGATTCCAGCTTGTGAAATAGAAAAGAAGCGCCTCGCCGAAGTTCAGCATTTCGGCTATCAGGAAGATAACGAAGAATATTTTCGCCTCAGGCGTATGGGTCCACTGGATTCGCCACGCGAAGTATCGAACCGATGCGACACAGGCAAGCACGATGGCAAGCCGCACTAGTGCCAGTTTGATCTGCCGGGGGGCCGATAAAACAACCGGTCGCACAACCTCGGACTCTTGTGCCCTGGCTACACTCGTACTCATTAAAATCTTTCTTCTTCCTGGGGAGGGAGTACTGACGCCATGCATCCCCGCGATGAGCGTCTCGCCTAACTCGGTACGAGTAGCGCGAAACCCGCCGGGACGTGATGGCCAAAATGCTCACTACGAACCGAACCGAGAATCGCATCACACGCTAAACGTCTCACAAGATTAAGCAGAGTACCTGCTGTTGTCCACGTTACATTTGTCACCGGAAGTTAGACTCGGAAGTAACATGGAAATTCGAGTCGTTGGCATGATTGACAACACGGCACTTCTTGAGCTGGCGCTCCAGATTCAGCGCGGACATCTTACATGATGCCGCCACATACAACAGGCTGACGTTCCAGAGATGGCAGGGTTAGAGCACAGGACGAAATTTGCACCATGTGCATCGAATCGAGAGGCTGTGTGGAGAAGGCTTGTGATGACAAAGAACCGCAGAATCGTACTCGCAGCACGTCCGAAAGGTGAGCCACAGGAATCAGATTTCCGGCTTGAAGAACTAGAGATACCGGCTCCCGGCGATCGCGGTGTACTGTTACGCACGCTGTACCTGTCGCTCGATCCCTATATGCGTGGCCGCATGAGCGCTGGGCCGTCCTATGCGCCTCCTGTAGAGATCGGACAGGTTATGGAAGGCGGCACCGTCTGCGAAGTGGTCGAGTCAGGAGATCCGCAGTTCTCTCCCGGAGACATCGTGCTTGCATACACAGGCTGGCAGCAGTACGCGGTGGCGGACGCGAAAAGTTTGCTGAAAATTGATCCCGCCGCAGCTCCGATATCTACCAGGCTCGGTGTGCTCGGAATGCCAGGCATGACTGCTTACGCGGGTCTTCTCAACATCGGACAGCCGAAACCGGGCGAGACCGTTGTGGTCGCCGCGGCTTCGGGCGCGGTAGGTTCCGTCGTTGGCCAGATCGCGAAGATCAAGGGCTGCCGTGCCGTCGGTGTGGCGGGCGGCAAGCAGAAGTGCGACTTCGTTGTGAACGAATTGGGCTTCGACGCTTGCGTCGATCATCGCAGCCACGACTTCGAAGAGCAACTGATCGCGGCGTGCCCGAGTGGCATCGACGTGTATTTTGAGAACGTGGGCGGCAAGGTTCTGGAGGCCGTCATGCCCCTTCTGAATCTCTTCGCGCGCGTGCCAGTTTGCGGGCTGATCGCGCACTACAACGCGACATCGTTGCCGGGCGGCCCTGATCGCGTTCCGGCGCTCATGGCTGCGATTTTGACCAAGCGGCTGACTCTCCGCGGGTTCATAGTTTCTGACTTCGCTGCCCAGCAAGAAGAGTTCGCAGACAACATGGCACAGTGGCTTGCCGCCGGGAAAGTGAAATACCGCGAGGATGTAGTCGATGGTTTGGAGAACGCCATCACTGCCTTCCAGGGTCTGCTGAAAGGCAAAAACTTCGGAAAGCTCGTTGTGCGGGTCGCGCCTGAGGCGAGGCGCAGATCTCTCTGAATCCTCATTCATCCTGGCCGCGAAGTATGCGAACCGGGTCGGCATCCCCATTCGTGGAACGGCCTTCGCCGTCGCCAGCTTCGGCAACGTCGGCGATGTCGCCTTCACCCGGCGCGAGGAAGAGATTTTCTTCGACGCCGTGTTGTTTCGTATACAGCTCGTAGTACCGCCCTCCAAAGGCATAGAGCGAGGCGTGTGTTCCCCGCTCAAGTACGCGGCCATTCTCTATGACAAGGATTTGATCAGCGCGCCTGATCGTGGAGAGCCGATGTGCGATGACGAACGTCGTGCGTCCACGCATCAGGTACGAAAGCCCTTCCTGGATTAGTGCCTCTGATTCGGAATCGAGACTTGACGTCGCCTCATCGAGAATGAGGATTCGCGGATTCGCCAGGATTGCGCGCGCAATCGAAACTCTCTGCCGCTGTCCGCCGGAGAGCTTTACCCCACGCTCGCCGATGATTGTGTCGTACTTGTTCTCGAATTTCTCGGCAAACTCATCCACACGCGCTATGGCACATGCGCGAAAAATCTCTTCGTCCGTCGCATTTGGTTTCGAAAACGCGACGTTCTCCCGAATGCTTCCGTCGAAGAGGAACGAGTCCTGCAACACAACGCCCAGTTGTTGCCGATAGGAGTCCAACTTCACGGTGGAGAGATCGGCGCCGTCCACGAAGATCGCGCCTAGATTCGGATTATGAAATGCCGTGATCAATCCGATGATCGTTGACTTCCCTGAGCCCGAGGAGCCGACGAGCGCAGTCACCGTTCCTGGCGGCGAATGGAAGGAAATATCGTGCAGAATCGTCTTGTCCGCCTCGTACGCGAATGTGACATCTTCAAACACAACGTCGCCATTGAGTTCCGGCAGACTCACGGTTCGCCGAAGGTCCTCGTCCTCAGGGCGTTCGCTGAGAACCTCGCGCGTTCTCTCCAGTCCCGCAACCGCTTCCGTCAGTTGCGTGCCGATGCCGACGATCTGGAACAGTGGTGCCGCGAGATATCCCAGGAACATCGTGTACGTGAAGAATCCGCCCAACGTCAGGTGCCCGGTCAGAATCTGCCTCGCACCCATGAACATGACGATCGCGCCCACGATGCCCATCAGCGTCGCCGACGACAAACTCATCACAGAGGATGCCGTGAGCGTGCGATACACGTTCTGGAGCAGGCGCTGAACGCCCGCGGCAAAAACCTCGTGCTCGCGTTGCTCGGCATGGTAGCCCTTGACCACTCGCACGCCACCCAGCGACTCCGTCAATCGGCCTGTCACCTCGGCATTGATTTTTGAGCGCTCGCGGAAGATGGGACGGATGGTTTGAAACGCCTTGCGGAGTGCGAATCCGAAGACGACAAGGAATCCGAAAGCTATGGCGGTCATAGTCGGACTGATGCGAACCAGCACTACAAACGAAATCAGTGCCGTGAGCACTCCGCCAACGAAGTCCACCAGTCCTGTGCCCAGTAGATTTCGCACGCCTTCGACATCGCTCATGATGCGCGCAACGAGCGTGCCCGTTTTGTTCGAGTCGTAGTAGGAGACCGGCAAACGGCCAACGTGCTTCTGCACCTTGATCCGGAGTTCTGCGATAAGTTTCTGCGCGGCCTTGGAGAGCGTCTGCGTCAGCGCAAACGATGTGAATCCCTGGACCATCGTCGCAACCAACACCAGTCCTACCAGCGGGAGAAGAAGGTTTGCCTGTCTCTTCCCAATGATGTCATCGACGAGATACTTGGTGGAAAGCGGCAGAACCAGTCCCGAGACGCGGTTGATCGCCATCAGCACCAACCCGAGCGCAAGCAGCCACCTGCGTGGGCGCACAAGCCGCCAGATCTCCGGGAGCGCCTTGAATACCTCGGTGGGCTTTCCGGACGGCACCGCTGCTGATTTCGAACCGATTAGTTTTGTGCCGACATCGGACCCTGGATGTCTCATGGATAGACTTTAGATTAAATAGGAGCAGAAATGGATTCGAGCGCCACTGACACTTTTGAGTCCGAGCACAACCTCGCCTCATCAATAAACATGGGAAAACAAGCGCCTTATCTCGCAAGCTCAACTCTCGCTTCGACCAACAGCGTGAATTGCCTTACAATGTAAAGACAGGGAAAATTCAGGCTGTTGCCTTCGCGCGGTCGCCTCCGAGCTATTCCTCTACTTTCCGCGAAACAGGTTTGTCAGGAATGATTTCAGTCAGCAATGTAAGCATGCGCTACGGCGCAAAAATTTTGTTTGAAGATGTCTCTACAGCGTTCATCCCGGGGCGCCGCTTCGGCCTCACGGGACCGAATGGCTCCGGCAAATCGACCTTCATGAAGGTCTTGACTGGCGAACTGGACGCACAGAAAGGCACGGTCGTCCGCCCGCGCAAGATGGGCATCCTGCGCCAGGATCAGTATGCGTTTGATGCTTTTCGCGTGCTCGACACGGTCATCATGGGCAACAAGGGTCTGTGGGCTGCGCTCGAAGAGCGCGAAGTCATCTACGCCAAACCTGACTTGACCGATGAAGACGGCATCCGCCTCGGCGAACTCGAGGGAATCGTCGGGGACGAAGACGGCTACACCGCCGAGAGCGATGCCGCGGTCCTGCTGCAAGGCCTCGATATTCCCGATCAATTCCATGACCGCAGGATGAGCGAGTTGCAGGGTGGCCAGAAAGTGCGTGTGCTACTGGCGCAGGCTCTGTTCGGGAAACCCCAGGCGCTCCTGCTCGATGAGCCTACGAACCACCTCGATCTCGATTCGATCCACTGGTTGCAGGATTTCCTGAACCGCTTCGAAGGTACGCTGATCACCATTTCGCACGATCGCCATTTTCTCAACGCGGTCTGCACCCACATCGCGGACATCGATTACCAGACGATCATCACCTACACCGGCGGCTATGACGACATGGTGCTGGCGAAGACGCAGGTTCGCTCGCGCCTTGAGTCGGAGAATGCGCAGCGTGAGAAGAAAATCGCGCAGTTGAACGAATTCATCGCGCGCTTCTCCGCCGGAACGCGCTCCAGCCAGGTGACTTCGCGCAAAAAAGAAGTTGAACGCCTCCAGACCAGCGAACTCGCGCGTTCCAACATCGCACGTCCGTATATCCGATTCGAGCAGTTGCGCCCATCCGGCAAGCACGTTCTGGAGTTCGAGGGTGTTCGCAAAGCGTACGGGGACCAGAAGGTTATCGACGGCTTTACGGCCTCGTTGATTCGCGGCGAAAAGGTTTGCCTGATGGGACGCAACGGCCAGGGCAAGACCACTCTGTTGAAAGCCCTGCTGGCGGATGCACCGGGAATTTCAAGGAGTGATCTCAGCATTGATAGTGGCAACGTGAAGTGGGGTCACGAAGCGCAGATCGGCTATTTCGCCCAGGACCACACGGCGGCAATCGAAAAAGGTATGACGGCCGCCGAATGGCTCTCCCAATTCGATCCCAAAGCAACGAAGGAAGACATACGCGGCCTGTTGGGACAGATGCTCTTCAGTGGCGAAGAAGGTCTGAAGCCAACGGGTGCGCTCTCCGGCGGTGAAGCAGCACGATTGCTCTTCTGCAAATTGATGTTGCAGAAACCCAACATCCTGGTGCTGGACGAACCGACGAATCACCTCGATCTCGAATCCATCAACGCCCTGAACTTCGCTATCCAGCGATTCGAGGGAACCGTTCTGCTGGTCACGCACGATCACGATCTGATCGAAGAAGTTGCGACTCGCATCTGGCACTTCGAGAACGGCGCGATTGAGGACTTCAACGGGCCTTACGAAGAGTATCTGGGCGCAACAACAACGACCGCGGCAGCAGATTAAGTAGCGGGTCGTGAGGTCAGTCGCGGGTCGTGGGTCGAGCGCGAGGAAGTGTGATCCTGAGCGAAGCGAAGGATCTGCTTTGTGCCGCTACTGGATAACAAGCAATTTTTCGGTCAGCTCGAATAGCAGTGCCCTCAGGATGACGACCAACCTCCGAAAAAGGTAGTTGGAGGCCACGCCCAGCGTGGCCTTTTCCAATTCTGCACCCTTCAGGAGCAACAAGCGACAGGCAGTGACCTGTCCCTTGCCTACGAAGTACGCCTTCCAATTCACGGTTAGGCGATGCAGGTTGGTCCGCTCGCGCAGGTTCTTATCGGCTACGCACCAGGGACATCCGCTCACGAAGAAGTGGACCGGCGCGGCGCTGCGCACGATTTCCAGCGTTGCCGGCCGCCCGGTCACGATTGACATGCTGCACTCGACGATGGGCCGCCACGTAGCGCGCGCTATCCGCGCAGCCATGCTCTCCGAGCTGGCGCAAAAACATTGGCAGCTGCTGGTCGGGATCTCGGGCGAATCGTACAACGCAGGCTGCGAACTAAGCCCAAAGGCTTAGGCATGGTGGGAGCGGCTATGGAAGCCGTGCTGGCCCACCTGACGCGCCTCAACGTCACGTATCGTCTCAAGATAGACCAGCAATCTCCTGAAATCTGGCGGACGGAATCCGCCGCAAGCGCCAGCAGAAAAGCAGATCTTTTGAACTAAAGGCTCCCCAACAGATATGGTGCCCTCTATCCCCACGCAAGCAAACCCGTCTTGCATGGCCACTCGCCCGTCGCTTTTCAACCCACGACACAAGTGGTTGGGGCCCTCAGATTTTCGTAATGTGAGATATGGGTTGCCCGCCGCCTGACTATTCTTTCAACTTCCGGCGTTCGCACGCGGTAACGGCATTTGCAGGATCGAGCGCCTGCTTCTCCTCATGCACTTCCACGATCTTGCCGGACTTGTCGATCAGGTAGGTCGTGCGCTTCGCGGCTTTGTACTCGTGGCTGTAGATGCCGTAGCGGCGCGTAGTTTCTCCGCCCCAGTCGCTAAGCAGCGGGAAGGTGACGCCGATCTTTTCTGCCCATGCTTTGTTAGCGTAAGGACTATCCATGCTCACACCCAGAACCTGGGTGTCTGTTGCTTCCAGCTTTTGCAAGTTCTGCTGGAAACCCTGCATCTCGCGGGTTCAGCCGCCGGTGAATGCGAAGACGTAGAACGCAAGCGCAACGTTCTTCTTGCCCTTGAAGTCGGAGAGCGAAACATCTTTGCCATCCTGATCCTGCAGTTTGAAATCCGGCGCGGCGTCCCCTGCCTTAAGTTTCGCCGTGTGCGACGCACGAGTTGTTTTCGCCGGCGCTTTACTTTTCTGCGCTGCGATGGGCATGGCCGCCATGCAGACAAGCAGCGCCAGAGTTAATCCAGTTGATTTCATCCCTCACCCCCTGCCGAAGCTTAATGAACTCCGCTGCTGGCAACAACCTGAATCGTGAGCAGCGCATTGCTGGGCCCTTGGTCTCTTGTTAGACCGTTGCTAAACACATCAATTCCAAGTACATTGTGTAAAGTTAAGGGTTGTGGGGACCCGTTTGCAGGCACGTCTACATCGGCACTTAATCTTCCTGCACACTTCAAACGATGCCCAAACACGATTCCGGCGAAGATCAGGTCACGGCCGCTGCTCCGCAATTGCGGAGCAGCTCCGAAAAATACCAGCGCATTCTTGACGCTGCCGTCGCCGTTTTCGCGGAGAAGGGCTTCCACTCCTCTCGCGTAGCAGACATAGCTGACCGCGCGGGGGTCGCCGATGGCACCGTCTATCTCTACTTCAAAAATAAAGAAGAGATTCTGATGATGGCCATCAACACCGCGTTTGATGCCTTCGTCAGCTTCGCCCGCACTGAGTTGGCGAAGATCGCGTCGCCGTCCGAAAAGCTGCGACGCCTCGCCTTCCTGCACCTTAACGCCCTCGGTTCCAACCGCAATCTTGCCGTCGTCTTCCAGATGGAGCTTCGCCAGAGCGCTCGATTCCTGGCGCCCTTCTCCCATCAGCACATGGTGGAGTACTTCGACCTCGTACGCTCGGCCATCCGCGACGGCCAGCAAACAGGGCTATTCCGGGCCGACCTCAATGAAAAGATCGTGGCCAACTGCTTCTTCGGTGCGGTGGACGAAATGGTTACGTCTTGGGTGCTTGCCGAACACGAATATGCTCTGGCCGGTGCTGCCGAATCGGTAGCAAACGTCATCTTAGTAGGTTTAGAGAAGTAGCTGGCCCAGGTTGCCAGGCAGGCGACCAGGCTTATCTCAAGTAATTCGCTGCCATGCTGGGGTGGAATGAAACAAAAGCCTCGCACGCTGAACGACATCTTCTACGCCGTAGTGGAGCGCGACTGCGAGCGCGTAATGGTCACGCGCGAAAACGGCGCATGGCGATCGATCTCATCGTCAGAATTTTACAAGAGCGTGGTTGGCGCCGCCCATGCGCTCCAGTCGTGGGGAGTCGGACGCGGCGACCGTATCGCCATCCTTAGCGAGAATCGCCCGGAGTGGGCCATCGCAGATTTCGCCACGCTGCTCATCGGCGCGGCCGTCGTTCCCATCTATTCCACGCTGACCGGCGAGCAGGCGGCATATCTCCTTCGTCACTCCGGAGCGCGCATCGCTTTCGTTTCCACCCAAGCACAACTCGAAAAGCTCGAAGCTATTCGCTCCCAGACGCACATTGACCGCATCATTGCCATGGACGATCTGCCCCTCCGTCCCGGGCTCGA
This sequence comes from Clostridia bacterium, assembly GCA_035561135.1. Classification (NCBI taxonomy): domain Bacteria; kingdom Bacillati; phylum Bacillota; class Clostridia; species Clostridia bacterium. The sequence goes on along the minus strand of DATMYA010000063.1, from coordinate 42,656 downwards.
ATTGATGTCGCCCATGATGGCCGCTGGTCCTTCCGCGCGCGACGCCCAGTTCGATGCGCTCGCTCACACCGTCACTCGCGACGATCTCGCAACCGTCATCTACACCTCTGGCACGACGGGCGTTCCGAAAGGCGCCATGCTTACCCATGGCAATCTGGCCTCGAACCTGGAAGTCTCGCTCGACGCTTTCGCCTTTGAACCGGGAAACGTCGGCATCAGCTTCCTGCCGCTCTCGCACATCACGGCGCGCCATCTCGACTATGCGATGTTCTTCCACAGCATCACCATCGCGTATTGCCCGTTCATGGACGATCTTGGGCGCACGCTGAACGAGATTCACCCGACGGTGTTCGTCGCCGTGCCGCGCGTTTACGAAAAAATCTATAACCAGGTTGAAAAGGAAGTTGGACACGGACTCAAGCGCAAGCTCTACAACTGGACCCTCCGCGTCGGCGAAGCACATCGCGATGAGATTCTGGCCGGACTCAGACCCGCCAGCTTCGCGTGGAAACTGGCTGACAAGCTTGTCTATGGGAAAGTCCGTGCCGCCATGGGTGGACGAGTGCATGTCTTTATCTCAGGAGGCGCGCCGCTGGGACGCGAACTCGGCGAGTGGTATGCCAAGATCGGCATCCGCATCAACGAAGGCTATGGCCTGACGGAAACGTCGCCGGTCATTTCCATCAACCATCCATCCGGCTACAAGCTCGGAACCGTCGGCAAGCCGCTGCCCAATCTTGAAATCCGTATCGCCGGCGATGGTGAAATTCTGGTGCGCGGCCCATCCATCTTTAAGGGTTACTGGAACATGCCGGAAGAAACCAGCAACGCATTCGACGGCGACTGGTTCAAGACAGGCGATATCGGCATGCTCGATTCCGAAGGCTTCCTCTCCATCACCGATCGCAAGAAAGACCTGATCAAGACTTCGGGCGGCAAGTTTGTAGCGCCGCAGCCCATCGAGAACTCGCTGAAGGCGAACGTGCTCATCAGCGAAGCCGCGGTCATCGGCGACCGCCGGCGCTTCGCTTCGGTGGTTCTCGCTCCCTCCTTCGTTCATCTGGAAGATTGGGCGCGACACAACGGAGTGGAGTTCAGCACGCGCGAGGAACTGATCTCCCTCCCGAAGATTCAGGCGCTTTATGAAGGTATCGTGGCCGACATCAACTGCAATCTCGCGCAATACGAGAAGCTGAAACGCGTGCTCGTGATCCCCGAGGAACTGTCGGTCGCAAACGGTACGCTGACGCCCACGCTCAAACTTCGCCGACGCATGGTGGAAGAGCGTTACCGCAAAGAAATCGAGCGCTTGTACGCCGACGCTAGTTCTTCCGCACCCGAACCCGCCACGATCACAACGTAACTGAACCTAAGCTACTGAGCCGCTGAGCTACTAAGATACTGAGCAAGAATCTGTCTTCCTGAGCCAGGGGCGGCTCGAGTCGAAGGAGCCCTTACTGGCAACGGGCAACTGGCAACTGCCTTACTGCGCAGGAAGACAGAGGTGCAGTTGTCCCACGCTCCCCTTGTCCCTCCCGTTCGCCTCATGTACAAATACCCTTCCCGATCAACCTTGGGTTTTCTCGTCAACTCCAAGGAACAGGAGCACTCGCACTGATGCGTAGATACCCGCGTAACGTGGCCATCCTCATCCTCGTCCTCTTCTTCTCACTCGGCACTCTCGCCCAGAGCGCGCCTCCGGATATTGACGCCTGGGTCGCCCGCACCATGAAGGAGTTTGAAGTCCCCGGCATCGCACTCGCCATTGTGAAAGATGGCAAGATCGTGCTCGCAAAGGGCTACGGCGTTCGCAGGCTAGGCTTGCCTGAACCGGTTGATGCCAACACGCTCTTCGGAATCGCCTCGAATAGCAAGGCTTTCACTGCCGCCGATGTTGCGATTCTGGTCGATGAGCAGAAGGTTTCGTGGGACGATCCTGTCATCAAGCACCTGCCAGCCTTTCGCGTGGACGATGCCTTTGTCACGAGCGAACTCATGGTGCGCGATTTGCTCTCGCATCGCAGCGGACTAGGCCTTGGCGCAGGCGATCTTATGTTCTGGCCTGACACGGATTTCACCCGCGAACAGGTTGTCGCCGCCGCGGCCCACATCAAGCCAGTCTCCAGCCTGCGCAGTCGCTACGCCTATAACAACCTTATGTTCATCGTCGCCGGCGAACTCGTTGCCGCCGTCAGCGGTAAGTCGTGGGACGACTTTACGCGCGAACGCATCTTCCAGCCGCTCGGCATGAACTCAACCGTGATCAGTTCTGCCAGCTTCAAACCCGGCGATAACTTTGCCACGCCGCATTCACGCGGGTGGCGACTCGCAGGCAAGCCGGTCGCACCCATTGCACTCACCAAGGACGACACTTGGGCTGCCGCCGCTGGAATCAAGTCCAACGTCACCGACCTCTCCAAGTGGGTTCTGGTGCAGCTTAATCGCGGCAAGATTGAGGGCGACCGTCGCCTCTTCAGCGAAGCTGCACAGCGCCAGATGTGGTCGATGCAGATTTCTACCGGCCCGGGCCGTCCACAGCAGGGTCCGCTCAAGTCGCTTGAAGCCAAGTTCTCCGGATACGGCATGGGCTGGAGCCTCCGCGATTACCAGGGACGCAAAATCGTCTCCCACGGCGGCGCACTCACGGGAATGTTGTCCAGCGTCTATCTGGTGCCGGAGGAAAACCTTGGCATTATCGTGTTGACCAACCAGGAAGAGAGCGGCTCATACGCGTCGATCATCTACCACATTCTCGATCACTACATGAAGCTGCCCGCAACGAACTGGATCTCCGCGTTCCAGACCTCGCGGAGGGAAACCCTCGCCAAGGCCGCTGAAGCTGAAAAGAAGCAGAACGAGGAGCGAGTAAAGGAATCCCGCCCCTCGTTCCCACTTGCCTCCTATGCCGGGGACTACAACGATCCCTGGTATGGGAAGGCCACTCTCAAACTGGAGAACGATCGCCTGGTGCTGCGGATGACGCACACGCCTGACATGGTCGCAGACCTCGAACACTGGCAATTCAACACCTTCAAAGCCGTGTTCCGTGACGCTACCATCCCTGACGCCTTCCTCACTTTCAACCTGCAGCCGGACGGCAAGATTGACGAGATGAAGATGGTCCCCACGTCGCAGATTGCCGACTTCAGCTTCGATTATCAGGACTTGCTGTTCAAACCCGTTGCATTGCCCAAGGAGGCAGGCGGGAAATAGCGGGAACTTTCGTGATCAGGTGGAGCAGGCTTCAGGGATTGCAGTAAGAGATTCGGATAGAGCAGGACCTTCAGACTTGCAGGTAGAAATGGGTGGAGCAGGCCTGAAGGCCGGCTCCATCTTTCATCTGTAGCCTCCTTGCGCAATTCCGACCCGAACACGCGCTCCGCCCAACAATTACCCAATTACAAATTACCCGATTACAATATCTTTTATGGACTCATTGGTAATTGCAGGTAAGGCATTCTCCTCGCGCCTGATCGTCGGAACGGGCAAGTACAAGGACGGGCCTGAAACGGCCGCTGCCATCGCCGCCAGCGGCGCAGAGATGGTCACCGTCGCCGTCCGCCGCGTCAATCTGGACCGCAGCAAGGAATCACTGCTCGACTTCATCGATCCCAAGAAGTACTTTCTGCTGCCTAACACTGCTGGCTGCTATACGGCTGATGAAGCAATCCGCGCTGCGCGCCTGGGCCGCGAAGTTGGACTGAGCGATTGGGTCAAAATCGAAGTCATTGGCGACCAGAAGACGCTTTATCCCGACGTTTCGGCCACGATCGAAGCCACCAAGGTTCTTGTGAAGGAAGGCTTCACTGTACTGCCTTACACCAGCGATGATCCGGTCGTTGCGCTTCGCCTGCTCGACGCCGGTGCTTCTGTCATCATGCCGCTCGGAGCTCCAATCGGCAGCGGCCTCGGCATACAAAACGTCGCCAACCTGCGCATTCTGCGCGAACTGATTACCACCGTGCCTCTCGTGGTCGATGCCGGAGTCGGCACGCCGTCGGACGCAACGCTCGCAATGGAACTCGGCTATGACGCCGTCCTCATGAACACCGGCATCGCCGGTGCCAAGGATCCCGTCACCATGGCCGACGCCATGAAGCACGCTGTCATTGCCGGACGCTTGGGCTACTCGGCCGGCCGCATGCCTAAAAAACTTTACGCCACGGCCAGCTCTCCTGTTGAGGGAGTGTCGCGCTAGTGCAGCAGGTTCACACCCCCATTCGCCCGCGCAGAGACCTCACAGGCGCGGGCGACGCTGTTGCTGTTCCGCTGCCATCAGCGGCTTCCAAATCTCTGCTCCCGTCCTATATTCCTGAACTGGATGGCCTGCGTGGGCTTGCCATCGCCGCCGTTGTCATCTATCACTGCCACGACAAGCTTCGATTTCTGCATCTCGATTCGATCACGCAGTGGGGCTGGGTCGGCGTCAACCTTTTCTTCGTTCTCTCTGGATTCCTCATCACCGGGATCATCGCCGACTCGCGCCAGCAGCCGAACTTCTTCCGCAATTTTTACGCTCGCCGCGGACTTCGCATCTGGCCCGTGTACCTTCTGCTTCTGCTGCTCAACTACGTCGTTGTCCCCTTGGTTTTCGGAAGCTTCTGGTGGGCCTGGCACGAAGTGAAGGGCGCGCCCTGGGCCTACTACTTGCTGTTCATCCAGAATCTCTTCTTCATCGCGATACCCGGCACCGTCGGTCCCACCTGGTCGCTCGCCATTGAAGAACAGTTCTATATCCTGTGGGCACCCATCGCACGCTTCTTCCGCGCGGCGTTTCTAATACCAGTTCTGGCCGTCGTAATCATCGGCTCGCCAGTGATACGCATGTTCGCCGGAGCACATCTCACGCCAACCCACACGCTCATCCACCTGGACGGCCTCGCCGTGGGATCGCTTATCGCACTCGGGTTGCGCTCTGCGCGCCTGTCCGAATCGACTTGGCGCACCATTGCCCGCGTTGCGCTTGCGTTGGGCGTGATCGGCGCCATCATCATGCTCTTCCACGGATGGGCGCTCACGGACTCGTTCCTTGCGATAGGTTTTGGAGGGATGCTGCTGACGGCCATTGCCGCGAATCGATCGCCAAATGCCTACGGCAGCTTCTTGAAGCTGCGTCCGCTCAAGTTTCTCGGCACCATCAGCTACGGACTTTATATGACGCACATTCTGGTCTTCGTAGTGATCGGCGCTTTCGACGCGCGCATGGAACAGTACGGCGCGTTGGGGAATCTGGCCATCGTCGTCGTTCGCCTCGTGCTCTCTATCTCAGCTGCAACGCTGCTCTGGTACGGTTTTGAACGCCCGATCCTGGCGCTGAAGCATCGCTTCTTTGCCCCGAAACCCAAGAGCACCGCGCACGCGACCCCCGTTAACACCTTGATCGCCGCCCCGGAACCAATAGCAGCGGACTGAGCATTCGCGAGTCAAATAGGAAAAGGCGCCTATGCGGCGCCCTTACGTGCGAATCACAACAGTCCTTAGTGCTTCTCCGCCGTTGCGGTTACTGGCTTCTCTTTGCGCTCCGGCATGACGTACACAACCTCGCCGGGCCGCGCGTATTTCAACTGTTCGCGCGCTTCCTTCTCGATCGTATTCGGATCGGTTTTCAGGTTCTTGATCTGCGTCTCCAGGCGCTCATTTTCCAACTGCACCTGGCGCACTTCCTTCTGCAAACTCTCGTGTTCCCGCACCTTTTGGCGGAAGACTACCCAGCCGTTCGCGCCGAACAGTACGTGGAATCCCAGCATTCCAGCCAGCAGCAACACCGCCATCGTCGCAAGTCGGCGACGCCAGCCGTGCACTGCCTTCAACAAGTCTTGCAGCTTCTGCATCTTCAGCCCTGAATTCACTATTCCATCACCCACTGCTTGGCGTCCGCACTCAGCTTCTGCAAGTCGCCTTCACTGCGCGCTTCCGTATAGACGCGCACCACTGGTTCCGTTCCGCTCAACCGGTAGCAGACCCATGAGCCATCGTCGAGCACCAGTTTAAGTCCGTCCGTGCGGACCACCTGCGAAACCTTCTGTCCCGCGAAGTTTCTTGGCTCTTGACCCAACTTCACAGTGAACTTCTCTTTCACCTCTGGCGTCAAGCGGAAGTTCTCGCGCAATGGATAGAAGGAACCAACTTTGGCAAACAGTTCGCGCAGCAACTCGCCCATCGACTTGCCACGCTTCGCAACCATTTCGCAGCAAAGCAATCCGGCGATGACGCCATCCTTTTCCGGAACGTGATGCCGGATGGAAAGCCCCGCGCTCTCCTCGCCCCCAATAGCAATTTTGTCTTCCTTAATCAGCTCGCCAATGTACTTGAAGCCAACCGGCGTTTCGTACAACGGCACACCGTGGTGCTCCGCCAATGCATTCACCAGGTTTGTTGTCGCCACCGACTTTGCCACGCCGTTCTTCCAACCACGGCTCTCAGCCAGGTAATCGAACAGCAGCGCGATTACATAGTTCGGCTGCAAAAACGTTCCATCAGCATCTACAATGCCAAAGCGGTCGGCGTCGCCATCCGTAGCAATGCCGATAAGCGAGCCGGTCTCGCGCATCTTTGCCCGAAGGTCGGTCAGCAGATGGTCATCCGGCTCGGGTGCATGTCCGCCGAACAGCACGTCCCGAGAATCGTGAACGGTTGAGACTTGCACGCCTGCGCCGCGCAGGATTTCATCACTGTATCCGCGCGCAGCACCCCACATCGGATCGAAGCAAACGTGCAGCCCGGATTTCTTGATAGCCGCCAGGTCCACGAGTTCCCTCAGACGCGCCACGTAATGCGACTTCACTTCGATGGGCTCACGCTTCGCCTGCTTCCCGTTGGATGGACTGGCGTCCGTCTCGACCCCCTGGCCCAATCCAGCGATCTCCGCTTCGATTCTCTGCGTCGCTTCCGGCAGCGCCGGTGCGCCATCCGGCGTGGAGAACTTGATACCGTTATATTCCGGCGGATTGTGTGACGCCGTGAAGTTAATCGCGCCATCTGTCTTCTGCCGAACCACTTCGTAAGAGATTGCCGGGGTGGGCGCCGCCTCGGTGATGACCAGCGGCTGCACTCCATGTGCTTCCAAAATTTCGGCTGCCACGTCAACGAACTTCTCGCCCAGGAAGCGTGGGTCGCGACCCACGATCAGTCGCGTTCCGTCGTACGGCTTCGTTGACGCGACATAACGCGCAATGCCTGTGACGGCGCGGCGCACGTTCGCGAACGTGAACTCTTCGGCCATGACGGCCCGCCAGCCAGATGTGCCAAACTTGATCTGTGTTGTCATCTTTCTCGAACCTTAGTTGCAGAAGAGTACAGCAGGGTTGGTGTCAGCAGCGTCTTTGCAGATTACATTCTGCCGCTGGTTGCATTATAGTCTGCATCGGACACGCACTCGATGACGGACACTCGCCTGCTGTTGAGCACTGCCGGTTCTCGTGAAGAAGCGAAGACCATTGCGCATGCACTTGTGGAACGCCGGCACGCTGCCTGCGTCAACCTCGTTGGCCCTCTCGAATCCATTTACAGATGGAAGGGAGAGGTCGAGAGCGCCGCTGAATTTCTCCTGCTGATTAAGACTACCGTGGAGAACGTCGCCGCTGTTCGCGACGACATCAGAGAGTTGCACTCCTACGAACTTCCCGAGTGCATCGCCATCGACATCACGGACGGCTGCCCTGATTACCTGCGCTGGATTGTCGACTCGGTCCGGTAACACAACGGCCGCTCCGTCCTGAACGCAGCGGCCGCCACAAAATAAGTGCGTAACTGGGTTAGCTAGTTAGAAGTTGAAGCTAAATTGGAGTTCACTGCCGCTGTATTCGCCGGTTTCACGGCGCTCATATTCAGACGCCAGTAATCCATCTCGAATTTCGGAGTGTCATGCTCGGCCATATCGGCCAGGACATTCAGGAACTTCTGTGCGATCTCTGCAGGCATCTGTGCAACGTGCTTGCGGAGTGTCACCGTCGAGATGTACTGCTTGTACATTTCGCGGTTCGGCATGCACGAATACGCGGGAACCTGGGTTGTCTTTACGTTTTCGAAGCCGACGAGGCGTAAACGCTCGGCCATGGTCGTGTGCTCCACGAACATCCACGGATCCGTCCAGTCGCGGAAGTACACGGAGAACATGCCTTCGTACACCAGTTCGGCCGCGCGCCGCCGCAGACGCGCCAGGTTTGGCGCCGCGCCGCACTGAGCCACCAGCCATCCGCCCGGACGCAATGCCCTATAAAAGCCACCGAACAGCTTCCAATGATCGCTGATCCAGTGGATTGCCGCCGTGCTGAAAATGCCGTCAACCTCTTCCTGAAGCGAAAGGTTCACGAGGTCCGCTTGCACGAACTTCACGCGACCGCTCACGCCCTTGAGGTGTTCGCGTGCGACGTTCAGCATGTTGTCCGAGAGATCAACAGCGATTACATGTCCGTGAGGCAAGCGCTCGCATAACATCGCGGTTACCCGCCCGGTGCCACAGCCAGCGTCCAACACCTTCTCAAACCCTTGTAAATGAAGACGGTCTAAAACTTTCTTGCCCCATTCCACCTCAGGTTTCGCCAGCACATCGTATGCTGTCGAATCCCACTCGGCAGATACCGATTCCGCTTGCGCCATATTCGCCTCCTTTCGACGTTGCGAATTATGCCACTAACCGAGGTCGATAGCGCAGTTATTACACTGTTCAATCCCAAAACGAGAAAGTTGAAACTCTCGCCGCTGTCGCGCTCGGAGCCGTAGCAACAGAAAGGGCGCAGCCGAAACCGCGCCCTCTCACATTCGTCTTACATGAATCCTACAGCGCCGCCAGTGCCTGCTCCAGATCGGTAATGATGTCTTCCACTTCCTCAACACCGACGGAAAGGCGCACCATGCCATCGGTTATGCCGATCTTCTTGCGGCCTGCCGCGCCGACTGCCGCGTGTGTCATGGTCGCCGGGTGCGAGATCAGCGACTCCACGCCACCCAGCGATTCGCCAAGCGTGCAGACGCGAACCTTCTTCAAAAACTTCTTGGCATTATTCAGCGAGCCTGTCTCAAAGGTAATCATCGATCCGAAGCCCGACATCTGCCGCCGCGCCAGTTCATACTGCGGATGATGGGGCAGGCCGGGATAGAAAACCTTCTTCACCTTGCGATGCGTATTCAGGTAGTCGGCGACAACCCGGCCGCTCTCGTCGTGCTGCTTCATGCGCAGCGCCAGCGTCTTGACGCCGCGCAGCACCAGCCAGCACTCGAAAGGCGACATGATCGCGCCCGCAGCCTTCTGTATGAACGCCAACTTCTCGGCCTGCTCCTTCTTCGTACATACCAGCACTCCGCCAAGCCCATCCGAGTGCCCGTTCAGAAACTTCGTCGTCGAGTGCATGACCATGTCCGCACCCAGAGCGATTGGCTGCTGGAAATACGGCGACATGAAGGTGTTGTCCACCACGACTTCCGCACCCTTACGGTGTGCCAATTTGCTGATTGCTTCGATATCGCTCAGCGACATCAGAGGGTTCGTCGGCGTCTCAATGTAAACGTAACGAGTGTTGCGGCGGATGGCGCGCTCCACATTTCGCACGTCCGACGTATCCACGTAGGTGAACTCCAGCCCATAGTTCACCAGCACCTGGTTGAACAGGCGAGGCACGCCCCCATAGAGGTTATCCGAGCAAACGATGTGGTCGCCCTTCTTCAACATCGTGCAGAGCGCCATCACGGCTGCCATACCGCTCGCAAATACCCTCGATGCCACTCCGCCTTCCAGCGACGCCAGGTTCGTTTCGAGGCGGTCTCGCGTCGGATTGGAGACGCGCGCATACTCGTACCCCAGGCGCGGCTTTCCAAGCTCATCCTGCACGTAGGTGGAAGTTGCATAGATCGGCACGCCCACGGCGCCCGTCAGAGGCTCCGGCTCTTGCCCGTCGTGAATCGCTCTCGTCGAAAATCCTGCCACGTTCTTTTTAGCCATAAGTCCTCGTATGTTGCTGAGTCGCTCAGTAGCAATTCCTGCTGGTTGAACCGTCGCGTAGCCGCACCCGTCCGCCTCTGCACAGCAAGTAGCTCAGCAGCTTTAGAGAATGACAGCTTCTACGCTTTCTCTCGTTCTATTTCCCTTTGAAATTGAAGATGTCCTTCGATAGGTAGCGCTCCGCAGAGTCTGCCACCATCGTAACGACGCGCTTACCCGGCCCAAGCCGCTTGGCGACCTCGATTGAGGCCCACACTGCCGCCCCCGCGCTGGAACCGCCAAGCACGCCTTCCATCACTGCCAGTTCTTTCACCATGGCAAAGGCGTCGGCGTCGGTTACCGAGATCACTTCGTCCGCCAGCTTCGGGTCATAGGTCTTCGGAATGAAGCTCGAGCCGATTCCTTCCACAGCGTGCGAACCGGGCGTCCCGCCACCGTAAACCGAATGTTCCGATTCGACGCAGACGGCCAGCGCATCCGGGCAGCACTCTTTTATGTAGCGTGCGACCCCCGTGAAAGTTCCGCCCGTGCCTGCGCCGATCACGACAGCATCTATCTTGCCCTGCATCTGTTCCACAATCTCATGGCCGGTCGTCTCGTAGTGATAGTCAGGATTGCCTTGATTTTCGAATTGTGCGGCGAACCAGTGATTGGGGCTGTCGGCGGCGAGTTGGCGGGCTCTCTTGATTGCGCCCTCCATTCCTTCTTCGTCCGGCGTACGGAGGACCTTAGCGCCGAACGCCTCCATGAGCATCACCTTCTCCTTAGAGAACTTCATTGGAACGAAGAAGATCACCTTGTATCCGCGCTGCACGCCTACCAGTGCCAGGCCCACACCGGTATTCCCAGCGGTGGCTTCAACAATCGTGTCGCCGGGCTTCAACTGTCCTTCGCGTTCCGCCTTGCGGATCATCCCAAGGGCGGCGCGGTCCTTCACGCTGAACCCTGGATTGAAGGCCTCCAGCTTTGCATAAACGTCAGCGGCCCCCGCCGGCACAATCTTGCGGAGGTGCAACATTGGCGTGGACCCTATCAGGTCTAGGATGTCTTCAGCAATTTGGAGGGAAGTGGTCATTTCTGCGATTTTCATCGATGAGGCCGGCCCCTTCATATTTTGTGGAATGCTGCGTTTATCAGCGTAGCGCTGCCTATCCATTCACGCCATGGAACGTTACAGGTTACGGTAGCCCTATGGAAAGGTCAATCAGTTGCGCGCAGCAGGTTCGATGGGCGCGGGTTCTGCTGTCAAGGCAAACAAAAAGGCCAGACGCACTCAGCGCTGGCCTTGTTGCCGGCCTGAAACCTAGATTTATTTTGCGGCTGCTCTCTCCTGCCCGGCGTAGTAGCCGGATCGCGTGCGAACCTGAAGCTTCTTGTAGCCGCCCGCGCGCGCTTCCACTTTCACCGTGCGATATCCACCACGGTTCTGCGGATTGGTAGGTTTGTACCCGATCGTGTACTGGTTACGAATATCGTGCGCCACCTGTTTTGTAATCGCATCCACTTCGCTCAGGTCTCTTGGGAAGAACGACACGCCGCCTGTCTGCTCGGCGATGACTCGTAATGCGCGGCGCGCACGTTTTTCCTTCTCACCACCCAATATACCGATGGTGTAGACGGTTGGCCCGCCATCTACGGCCAGCTTTCGAACTGCCGCCTCCAGCGATTCCCGGCTCGCATTATCTTCTCCGTCCGTCACCACAAGGATCGCTTTCTTTTCCAGCCGCGCTGTTTTCGCCAGGTGATCCGCGGAAGCGACCAGCGCGTCGTATAGCGCCGTGCCTCCGCGGGAAACAATCTTGTCCAGCGACTCGCGTAGCAGGTTCACATCCGCTGTGTAGTCCTGATCAAGAAACGGTTCCTCGTTGAAGTTCACCACGAACACCTGGTCCTGCGGATTGCTCGCCCTCACCAGGTTGATGGCCGCCTGGTTCACTGCCGGACGCTTGTCGCGCATCGAACCGGAGTTGTCGATCACAATTCCGAGCGACACCGGAATATCCTCGCTCCGGAATGACGTGATCTGCTGCGGCTGGCCATCTTCGAATACCGTGAACGCGTCCCTGTTCAGATCGGTCACGAGCCGTTGCCGGTCATCCACTACCGTTGCATGCAGCGTGACTTCTTCCACCTGCTTGCGAAAGACAAAGACGCCGCCCTCTTGAGAGTCAGGCGCACGCCCGGGCTGGTTCGGTACCTGAACGGTGTCGCCCGGCTGGTTCCGTGGCTGAGCAATGGGCTGCTGCGATTGGTCCTGCTGGTTCTGTCCCGTGGGCATCTGCCCTCGCTGCTGGGCAGGCGCCCCTTGCGGCACTGGCGCACTTTGGCCGACAGGTGGACTCATGACCGGCGGCTGAGCCGGTTGCTGTGTGCCGACCTGTGAACTGGGCGGCGCATTCTGAGCGCTCAGGCCAACAACGAACAGAAGTGCCACTACGCAAACAATAACTCGTATCTTATTCAGTGGGAGCATAATAGCCAGTCTTCGCATAAACCGTAAGCGGCGGCAAACCCCTGGGCGGAACAAGCTTTACCTTAATCTTTCGCCACTTGCCGTCGCGTGCTGGTTTGCTTGGACGGTATCCGAGCACATATTGGTTGCGCAACTCGATCCCAATCTTCGTAGCTACGTCGCTTAGCTCGTTGGGATTGTCGATCGTAAACGTCCGTCCACCGGTCACATCCGTAATCTGCGCCAGCGTCGAAGGCCCCATCTGCTCTTCCGGACTCTGCGGATTGAAAGAGAACATGCCGATCGCATAGATCTGGACATCGGCCTCTTTCACCAGCGACTTGATCTCGTTCTCCGTATATCGGCTGTGGTTATCGCCGCCGTCCGAGAGAATCAGCATAGCCCTCTTCTGGTGCCTCGCGTCGCGCATCTTGGCCAATCCCAGGTAGATCGCATCCATCAGCGCGGTGCGCCCCTTAGGTAGCGTATAGACAAGCCTTCCCTGTATCTCCTCGATCGATTGCGTAAAATCGGCGATCACGTCCGGCTTATCGCTGAAGCCGATCATGAAGAACTCGTCATCCGGGTTCGCCGTCTTGAAGAACTCGACTACGGCCTCGCGCGCCTTCTCAATTTTGTCTTTCATGCTGCCGGACATGTCGAAGATCACGCCGAGCGAGATCGGGGCATCCTCACTGGAAAAGTGCCGTACCTCCTGCTTCTCGCCCGCATCCGTCACCACGAAGTTTTCCTGCTCCAGACCGGTGACCAGACGGTTCATCGGATCCGTTACCGTCACCGGAACCAGCACCAGGTCGACATCTACCTTCATAGGCTTTGTGTGAGTCTTCAGCGAGGGATCTGTACTCGCCGGCGAAAGCACATCGGCCATGGCCTTCGTTGGCTTTGGCGGCTCAATCCTTGGCTCAATATGAACTTCTTCGAAGTTGCTCCCGGGCGCAAGCTCCTTCTTCTTCCCGGATTCGCCAGTCACAAGGCCACCATTCTGCCCTTGTTTTCCTGGAACACCCGGCGGCGTAGCGTCTGGTTGTGCGCTGCCAGTTTGTCGTTGTGAGCTGCCAGCTTGCGACGGGCCTACGGAAGGAGTTGGCCCCTGTTGGGAGTTCGACGACGCTGTTTGCGCGGTACCCGTTGGCGGGCTTGCCGGCTGAGTTGCGGAAGAGGCGACCGTCTGGGCTGCCGCCATCGCCGTCATCAGCACGGCGGCACAAGCGCAACCCAACCACGGCGAAACGCGGATACTGGCCGCGCCGCTAATTCCTGGTATGTAGACTGCAAGCGGGTGCTTCGTAAACCCAGACCCGCACCCGTCACGGATTCTGCGGGTCATAGAACCCTCTTTTCGGCGATGGTAACACAGCTCACAAAGCCCGCTGAACCATCGCTCCCCGACGACACGCCCCACCTGGGATCAAACCACGCATTGCTTGTCGAGAGTAGTGGCGCTTATGCGTTCGATGTTAATCACACCGAGCGGGGTTTACTTTATTGCTGCTAGAATCTGCTTGTCCCGGCAACTCTGATCGCGCCTCCCAGCCAGCATCTTCAGGCACGAGCGCAAACCGTGCCGGAGAGGGATTTTGGCCGTCATCGCACCATTCCGCGCCCTGCTTCTTGATCTGGACCGCGCATCGTCCGATGGGGCGATTGACCTTTCGCAAACCTCGCCATCGGAATTCGCCGTTCGGCTTTCTGATTTGCGCGGCTCCGGCACACTAATCACTGACACCCAGCCGGCTATCTACGCTTTTCGCCAGTCATCGACCTTCGATAGCCATCCGCGCACGACCACAGGCCTCCTGGCCCTTCTGCATCTCGAAGCCAGTTCCGGACTGAACTCATCAGCCCCTCAAGAATCAGGCTGCCTCTTACGCGTGCAGCACAGCCTTTCGGCCAGTATCCGTTCTGAAATTGAGTTCCTCTGCACAGCGCGTCACCAGTCCGCTCCGGCGCTCGTGCTATACGACGGCGCGGCGATTGCGCTGCCCACCGCTGCACCGCCGGGCTATAGCATTTGTCAAAAACACGCCTGTCACAAAAACGTCGCGTTGGATCTGTGGCGCGTGACGGATGCCGACGCCATCTCGCAAATCACGACCGCTATCAGCACACGCTCGCTCGTGCTCGCCTCCGGCCACGCCGCCTACGACGCCGCACTTGCGCTTCGTGATGAGACGACTTCTGCCGCATACGCTTGCGCATCACCGGAGCAAGCTCCGCGCGACTGGATGATGGCGGCGTTTGTACACGACGCTGATCCCGGCCTCATCTCGCGCCCTGTACATCGCGTTGTCAGTGGACTTGAGCATTTTGAAACCGGAGAATTCGTTCGCATCACACGCGCCAACTTCTTCTTTCGAGAGGTGTCGCGCCACATGCGACACCTGCCGCCGACGTCGCCACACCCTGTGCTGGCCGCGAACGGCCCTCACTTCGACTCCGATGTTGCCGCGCGCCTGCTTGCGGCTGAAGAGGCCACGTCTACTGTTACCGCCGTTACTGCCGAAGACGCCGGCGCCCGCGTAGTTCCCGGCGTTGCACGAAACAGCCGCGTCGAACCCGGTGACGTCGTCATGCTGGCCGTCACCCGCGACTGCACGTATCGGCTGCACTCGAAGCCCGGTTGGGCCGACACCATACTTGCGCATATTCCTCCGGTCGAGCGACAGCTAGACGTGGTACAACTGCACAAGATCATCCTGGAAAAAGTGCTGAAGATTTCCGAATCCGAATCTGACGTACGCGAGCAGCGACACGTCACCTTCCATGCAGAGCCGACGGAGGCCGTCGAGCAGGTCCGCCTTGGCGCGAACGTCGCCTTCATCCTCAACCCGCTCGGGCTCGAACGCCTTCGCGAGGTAGCGCTCTCCGGCGCTGTTCTGCCTCCCTGTTCCATTGACGTTCAACCGTTGCCGCCGAAAGGCGTGATCTTCTATGGCATTGCATAGATCAATGCATCTGCGGCCAGCGACGTTCGCGAGCATCGCCGTGCGCGTGGCGGCGCTGTTGCTCGTCTTCGCAGCTTTCGTGCTCATCTTCCCTCGTCTGACGCGAGCCGAAGAAAAGCGCCTTGCCGTGTATTCTCCGCAGACCAGCTATGCCATCTCGGTTCTCGATCACGATGGGCTTGAGTACGTCGGCTTGGTCGACCTGCTCGAACCTCTTGGCCGCGTAGAGGCCCGCCCTGACGGCAACAAATGGAAGTTCACCTTCACACCCGCGGGAACGAGCAAAGCAGTTGAAGCGCAGTTCACCGATGGCAAAAAAAAAGCCAAACTGCGCGGCTCAGATTTCGATCTCCCCGCGAACTTCACCATGGTGAACACGCGAGGTTATGTGCCGGTCTCCGCGCTTGCGAACCTGTTGCCCCGCATTCTTGAACTTACGGTGCGTGTGCATCAGCCCGCGAGGAGGGCCTTTGTTGGGGGCACGGGCGCAAAGTTTTCGGCGGAATTGCGCAAAGACCCCTCTCGGCTGGTGCTCACGTTCCCAACTCCCGTGTCTCCCGCCGTTGCCACCGAGCCCGGAAAGATGCGCCTGACCTTCACCCGCGACCCGGTCGTCAGTTCCGGGGCCGAAACCGTGACCTACGGCGATCCGCTCATCTCCAGCACGGCTTTCAGCGAATCCAATGCCGCAGCCGAACTGAGCGTGAGCGTCAACGCACCCGTGCTCGCCACCTACAGCGAAGGCGGCAAGGTCATTACGATCGCCGCCGTAGGGCCGCAACAAGCCGCTGCTGCCGCGCCGCCCCCGGCGCAGACTACCGAATCCGCTGCCACCCGCATTCCGCAGGCACGCCCTCCTGCCGCGCCGCGCTTCCTAGTCGTCATTGACGCCGGTCATGGCGGCGAAGAACGCGGAGCCGCGTTGTCCGAAACCGTTGCCGAGAAAGATGTCACGCTGGCTTTCGCCCGCCGCCTGCACCGCGAGTTAGAGAACAAGGGCGTCAACGTGGAGTTGATTCGTTCCACTGAAAGCACGCTCACACTTGACGAGCGTGCACAGGCTGCGAACGCCGCGCGGGCGTCCCTTTATATCGCCGTGCACGCCGCTTCACTCGGGTCGGGATTGCGCATCTACACTGCCCTTGTGCCAGCAGTTGCGACAGACCCTGCCCAGGCTCGCCGCGCTTTCCTATCGTGGGAGACGGCGCAGGCTCCGTACCTGGATGCGAGCTCGCTCGTTGCAGGATCTATCGCCGCAGAACTCAATTCTCGACAGCTTCCGGTACGCGCGCTCGCCGCTCCGTTGCGCCCGCTGAACAGCATCTCCACCGCAGCCATCGCACTGGAACTCGCGCCGCCCGACGGCAAGGTCAACAGTATTAACGATGCGAAGTATCAACAGAATCTCGCAACCGCCATCGCCGCTGGTATCGCCGCAATTCGGCCCAAGTTGGAGGCAGCACGATGAATAATCTAAATGCGGGGAGTGCTCAAGCTTTCTGCACGAACTCAGAATGACACCGCGCCAAGACTTGCTTACACTCAAGATTCGCCCATGATTCCTCGGCACCTTCAGATCGCGCTCATCCTCATGTTGCTGGTCGCGTTCGGACTCGGCTTTTACGCGTTACAACTTAAGCGACGCGCCGAGCAGACGCAGCAACAGGCGGACACGCGTCCCGTCGCGCCGCCCGTTGCCGGGCCGACCGAGCCGGTTACGCTCTGGGTCGCCTATGATGATGAAGGAGTGCTGCGCCAAAGAACGGTTCAAATCGCGCTTCCGCCCGAACCGGCCGAGCGAGCACGACAAGCTCTCCGCGCACTCTTCGCGGCTTATTTGGAGAAGCCTTCCCCGCACTCATTAGGCGATGGAGCAGACGTGAAAGACGTGTACCTGGTCAACGACACTACGGCCGTCATCGACACCAACGCGGCCTTCGCGGACGCGCACCGTTCCGGCGTGCTTGTTGAGGAACTAACGGTTATCTCCATGTTGCAAACCTTTGCCAGCGCGCTCCCCAAGGTCACGCGCGTCAAAATTCTTGTAGACGGACACGAGAGAGAAACGCTCGCCGGCCACGCCGATCTCAAAGCCTTTTACGATCTGCCCACCATCAACCAGCTGGCACGGGAGATGCAGTGAGTACATCGACCAGCAACTCCTCGTCAGCGACTAACTCCGCCGTAAGCGAACTTCGTTCCATTGATCGCCATTTAATTGATCGTCGGCATCGCATCGCCGTCTTTGACTCCGGCGTCGGTGGGCTTACCGTTTTGCGCGCCATTGCGGCCATCATCCCTAATGCCGACTATCTTTACTTCGGCGACACCGCGCGCCTTCCTTACGGCAGCAAGTCGCGCGAAACCGTGGCGCGCTATGCCATCGGCGCAGCCCGCTTTCTTGAACAGCAGAAACCGGACATCCTCGTTATCGGGTGCAACACGGCGTGCGCGCTCGCTTTGTACGACGTGCGTTCCGCCGTGGACATCCCAGTTATTGGCGTCATAGATCCGGGCGCCGAGCGCGCAGCCGAAGTCAGCCGGTCGCGCGAAGCAGTCGTTATCGGCACCGAAGCAACGATCAGCACGCACGCTTACCAGCGCGCGCTCGCCAAGCGCGGCTTCGCCACGCATGAAAAAGCCTGCCCACTCTTCGTCGCGCTTGTCGAAGAGGGGTGGACCGATCACCCCGTCACCGAACACGTCGCACGCATCTATCTCGCCGAAGCATTGGGCTCCGCCTCCGCCCACACAGACGTGCTCGTACTCGGCTGCACCCATTACCCGCTCATCCGCAGCCTTCTTCGCCGCGTCGTTCCCGCTAACATCGAGATCGTTGACTCCGCCGAAGCTACGGCCCAGGCCGTCGCCGACGAACTCGACGCGCTCGATGGCGTGGGACAAGCGCCCCGCTCAGCACCAGACTCGCCAGATGGCACAGAGCCGCCCTCGCCTGCCGCTCCCACGTTCCACTTCTACGTAACTGACTCCGCAGAAAAGTTCAGCCGCATGGCCCCGCTCTTCCTCGGCCACCCGATCGAGAATGTGGAGCACGTAGACCTCGGCGGCTGACCCGCTCTATCAACTATTCGCCCTATAGAAGCGCTATTTGTTCGCCGTCTTGGGCGCGGGTTTCGGCGATTTCTTGGCGTCGGTCGCGCAGGTGGTCTTTACGTCGGTGACGATCCACATCATCGTTTTGTAGATGCCCGAATATGGAAGAAGCCATTCCGGCTTCTTGAGCGTGATGTCGAACGAGCGATCAGGCGCGGCGTAGGTGAGGACGGCGGTGCGCTCATCCGACTTGATGGGCTTGAGCGCGCCTTTAACTACGGCGGCTTTCTGCGAAGTGTCTATGGACTCGACTTCTCTCGCGGCCACTTCCTTTGCATCAAAACGCCACGAGTCGGCGCCGAGGTTGACCTTCTTCTGAACATTCTGCAAAGAGGTCCGGTTGAGCTTGCGAGGCGCTGCGCCCGATTTGCAGGGCGTAGCGGCAACAGCGACGGTGGAGACAAGAAGAGCGAGAGCAATGAAAAGGTTGCGCATGGCGGTGAATTGTAACTCGCCTGGATTGCAGACCGAAGAACTGTAACTCCCTTCAGTCCGCGCACCGTCTTTCCTCTGCCGCCTGCCTTCCGCCGTCTGAAGATTTACAATTACCCGATTATTACTTTGCAACAACAAAATCTTATGGAACGTCCCCTGAAAGCCGAGCCGCCCACGATGATCTATCGCTCCGACAATCGCACGTCCGACCAGATGCGCCCCGTCAAGATCACCCCCGAATTCATTGCCACCGCCGAAGGCTCTTGCCTCATCGAGGTTGGCAACACGCGCGTCATCTGCACAGCGAGCGTCGAAGAGAGCGTGCCGCACTGGATGCGCAACTCCGGCAAGGGCTGGATCACCTCTGAGTACGGCATGTTGCCACGCGCCACCCTCACCCGCACTGCGCGTGAAAGTTCCAAAGGCCGACAGGGCGGACGCACGCACGAGATCCAGCGCCTCATCGGGCGCTCCATGCGGGCGGTCGTTGATTTGCGTCGATTGGGCGAGCGCACCATCTGGATCGACTGCGACGTCATCCAGGCCGACGGCGGCACTCGCACGGCGTCCATCAGCGGGGCCTTCGTCGCACTCTCGCTGGCGATGCAGAAACTCGTGGACGCCGGCACGCTCAAGCAGATACCTCTCCGCGACTACGTAGCGGCCACCAGTGTCGGCATCGTTGACGGCGAGGTCATGCTGGACCTGGCGTATGAAGAGGATGCCCGCGCCGAAGTGGACATGAACTTCGTCATGACCGGCGGCGGACGCTTTATTGAACTTCAGGCCACAGCCGAGCAGGTTCCCTTCACCGACGAACAGCTCGCCAAAATGATCTCCACCGCCCGCCTCGGACTTGCTCAGTTGATCGAACTCGAGCGTGAGGCGCTCAGCGGAATGAAGCTCGGCTGAGCCGCATAGCTCGCACGCCCGCCGTCGACAGGACACGTGCTATGCTGCACCGGTTCCGTTCTAGGAGGACGGCCAATGGCACGTGTCACAGGAATCGGTGGCATCTTCATCAAGGCGCGCGACGCCGCAGGGCTCGCCGCGTGGTATACCCAGCATCTCGGCATCGCCATGAAGCCCGGCGAAGGCGCAGCCTTTTTCTGGCCTGACGACCCGCAAACGGACGGCGGCATGAGCGTCTTCTCCGCGTTCCCGCAGGATTCCAAATACTTCGACCCCAGCCCATCGCAGTTCATGATCAACTTCCGCGTAGACGATCTCGACGCCCTACTCGCGAAACTAGAGTCCGGGCGCGTCGCCATCGATCCAAAGCGCGAGGAAGCCGAGTATGGACGCTTCGCCTGGATCTACGACCCGGCAGGCAATAAGGTTGAGCTCTGGGAACCGCCGAAAACAAAGAAGTGAACCGCGCTGCCAGCTAAAGAAAAAAGCCGTGAGCAGCCTTACGCCGCCCCACGGCTTTACTCTTCCGATTGACTTGCGCGACTTGGCTTCGGGATTCCTACTTCGCCGCTGCTGCCGTCGCGTACTTTTTCGCCATCTCAGACAACGAGATCGGTTTGTAGTCTCCTGCATGACCGGCCTGGCCAAACTGCACCATGCGCTCCGCCACAACTTTCTTCATCGCTTCGCGGGCCGGCTTCAGGTAGTCGCGCGGGTCGAACTTCTCCGGCGTCTCCACGAATACCTTGCGGATCGCGCCCGTAATCGCCAACCGGTTATCCGTATCCACGTTGATCTTGCGAACGCCGTTACGGATGCCGAGTTGGATTTCTTCCACCGGAACGCCCCAAGTCGGATTCAGCTTGCCGCCGTACTGGTTGATGATGTCCTGCAACTCCTTCGGCACGCTCGATGAGCCGTGCATAACGAGGTGAACGTGCGGCAGTTGCTTGTGAATCGCCAGCAGTACATCCATCTTCAACACAGCGCCGTCGGGCTTGCGCGAGAACTTGTAAGCGCCGTGGCTGGTGCCGATCGCGATTGCCAGCGCATCCAGTCCTGTCTTCGCCACGAACTCCACTGCCTGGTCGGGATCGGTTACGTGTTCCAGGCCGGTGCCGCCAGCGCCATGCCCGTCTTCGATTCCGCCCAGTACGCCGATCTCGCCCTCGACGGTCACACCCTTCGCGTGCGCCATCTCGACGACTTCACGCGTCACCTTGACGTTGTAATCCATGCTTGAGGGAGTTTTGCCATCCGGCATCAGCGAGCCATCCATCATCACGCTGGTGAAACCAAGGTCGATGGCAGACTTGCAAGTCTCCACGCTATTGCCGTGGTCCAGATGCATGACAAGCGGGATCTCCGGATACAGTTCTGCCGCAGCCAACATCAGGTGATACAGGAACTTGTCCTGCGAATAGCTGCGCGCGCCCCGGCTTGCCTGGATGATTACCGGCGACTTCGTTTCCCGAGCGGCCTCCATGATTGATTGGATCTGTTCCATATTGTTGACGTTGAAAGCGCCGACGCCATATCCGCCTTTGGCCGCTTCATCGAGCAGTTGCCGCATTGAGACTAGGGGCATATGTGCATTTCTCCTTCGGGGGACGATTGCTCGCCTGGTTTATGAACTTGTACTGAATCCGACGTGGGGGCGCTTCGGGCAATGTTCGCGTTTGCCCGCGAGCCAGCCCTGCATCTCCCAGGGCCGCATCGATCCCTCGTAGCTGTAATCTTTCAACGTAACACGGTGTGCCGACCGCGGCAACCAGAACCGAGCTACCTACATTCCAACCAGCGCGTAGGAGGCACTCCAGTGAAACTCACTCCCGGAAAACTTGCCGGCCTGAAAGCCGTTTCCAATCAGCGCGGAGTCATCGCCGCCGCAGCAATGGACCAGCGCGGCTCTCTCAAGAAGGCGCTGGGCGCCAACGCCGGTGACAAAGAATTGATAGAGTTCAAGACGTCCGTCACCGAGATACTCACCCCCCATGCTTCCGCGATTCTGCTTGATCCCGAGTGGGGCCTCCCTGCCAGCAAGAAGCGCGCAAAGAATGCCGGCCTTCTCCTCGCCTACGAAAAAACCGGATACGACAAGACAGGCCCGGGCCGACTGCCCGACCTGCTCGACAACTGGAGCGCACGCCGCTTGAAGGAAGCAGGCGCCGACTGCGTCAAGATTCTGCTCTACTACACGCCCTTCGATCCCAAGGAGATCAACGATCAGAAGCACGCCTGGGTCGAGCGCATAGGTGACGAATGCCGCGCCAACGACATTCCATTCTTCCTCGAGTTTGTAGGCTACGAAGAAGGCGCCGACGAGAAGGGACTCGACTACGCGAAGAAGAAACCGGAAATCGTGAAGGCCAGCATGGCCGAGTTCTCAAAGGCCCGCTACGGCGTGGACGTTCTCAAGGTTGAAGTGCCGGTCAACATGCAGTTCGTCCAGGGTGCCAAGTCATCCAAGGGACAGGCAGCGTACACCCGGCAGGAAGCCAGGCACCATTTTCTCGATGCGGCCTCCGCCGCCACTAAGCCATTCATCTATCTTTCGGCCGGAGTTTCGAATGCCGAATTCAATGATGGTCTCGCACTCGCCGCCGAGTCCGGCGTCAAGTTCAACGGAGTCCTCTGCGGACGCGCCACGTGGAAAGATGGCATCCCCATTTACGCCGAGAAGGGTGACAAAGCCTTCCGCGAATGGCTCTCCACAGAAGGCGTCAAGAACATTGAGAACGTCAACAAGAGTCTCGAAGCCGCGACGCCCTGGTACTCCATGTACGAGGTCGAAGAAGCCAAAGCGGCGTAAGCAGGAGATTGCGCCCGGTTTTAGAAGTCCCGGCGACACGCGGCTCGGGGTTGCGCCACATTGGAGCAACTAACCGCTAGTAGCGGTATGTGCACTAGGGCTGTCGCGCTTCTTCTTTCGCCTGTCGCAGAAGTTCCGCCGCCCCGTTGTAATCCGGATCTATCTGCACCACTTTTTCCAGTTGCCTCACTGCGTCCGCGTACCGTTTATCTTCCAGCAGTGCGACGGCATAGAAGTAGTTCTCCTCGGCCGAATCCGGTCGCAACTCCGCCGCCCTCTTAAAAGCAGAAATCGCCTCTGCGCGCTGATGCTTCGTCCTATACACGAGTCCCAGGTTGAAACTCTTGTCTGAGTCCTTCGGGTCCAACTCTGTTGCCAGCTTGCAGTGGCCAAGCGCGCCATCCAGATCACCTTTGCGCAGCAACGCCACGCACAACTGACTGTGCCCGTCCGCAAATTTCGGATCAAGTTCTACCGTCTTGTGCAACTCCGTGGCAGCATCGTCCAGTTGCTTGCGATCCAGATAAAGCGTGCCTGCCAAGTAGTGTGCCGCCACCATCTTGGGGGACGCCTCCGCCGCGCGTTTCGCCTGGAGCAATGCGGTGTCTTTGTCATTCGCTCGCAGGGCCTGCTGCGCCTGCGAGAACGCCACTACCCCGGCGTTCGCATGCGAGGCGTACACCGTGCCTCCTGCGATCAAGGCCGCAACTGCCGCGAGCGCCGCGTAGCTTCGTACATCCGCACGGTCATCGCGCACGTGCCCAGTTGTTGGCAACAACCTGCCCAGCACCAGACCCGTGACTAACCCGCCAAGGTGCGCCGCATTGTCAATCTTCGCCGAGGCTGCTCCGAACGCGATGTTGTAGATCACGAATAGCGTGATGCTGCTCAGGTTGCCGCGCAGCACCCGCCGCAAGTTCTCATTCTTATGAAAGAAGATCGCCGGCAGCAACGCGCCCGCGATACCAAAGATTGCGCCCGATGCTCCCACGCCGACCACCGTCGGATGCCACCATAAGCTCGCGACGCTGCCACCCAGCCCGCACAGCAGGTACATCGCGACGAAGTTTCTGCGCCCGAATAGCACCTCGGCCAAGAGCCCAAGGTTGAGGAACGCCCACATATTGAAGGCCAGGTGCAGTAGTCCACCATGCAGGAAAGTTGAGGTCAGCAGCCGCCACCACTGCCCT
This sequence comes from Clostridia bacterium, assembly GCA_035561135.1. Lineage (NCBI taxonomy): Bacteria > Bacillati > Bacillota > Clostridia > Clostridia bacterium. The sequence goes on along the minus strand of DATMYA010000063.1, from coordinate 18,835 downwards.
TCGAGCGTGTAAGGTCCGTAGTTCGCGCCCCACCGCAGCAGCTTCTCCACGCTCGGATTCAGAACCGAGCCGCCGGTCAGCACCACTGCTATGAACACCAGCACGTTCAACGCAATCAGCACTACCGTGCAAGAAAGATGCGTCTCTCCTGCCGCTACCTGCGCAGGCAGATGCGCGTCTTCCTGAGCCAGCACCTCGCCATCCGGCGCGGGCGACTGACGAACCGCAGCATTCCTCGCCCGGCAGTTGGCGCACAATGCCTGAACGTCCCCATACCAGTTCGAGAAACTGTTACCGCACTGTGCGCACTTGGCCATTAGGAAGAATAGATAGGATGCATTAAACCGGCTACAGCGCAGCAATCGCTTTCACTGCAATGTCATTCGGCTGCATGCCCACGGGCACCATCGTAAACAGCCGCTGCGGCGGGTTCGTGTTTTTCTTGTCGATACGCTTATCGAGCCGCAGCACCGCAACATCGCCTGAATGTGAATCCACTACCAGCAATAGTTTCTCGCCCGTCGAGAGCGCCATCGCATCCGGACGGCTCCCCACCTGCACGCTCACCAGCATTTTGCGCGTGCCGATATCTACGACAGCAACCGTGTTCGATCCGTGATTGTTCACGAACAGCAGCGCGTTGTCGCTCGTCACCAGGCCGCGGACTGGATTGTCGCCCGCCAGGAAGCTCTCGCTCACTTCGTTCGCCGTGGTGTTGATGGCCGAGATCGTGTGCGCATCGTAGTTGCTCACGAACAGTTCACCGCCATCGGGCTTTAAAGCCAACTGGATTGGCGTCTGTCCAACCTTCAACAGCGCAAGCACCTTGTTGTTCTTCAAATCCACTGCGGCGACCTGTCCCGAAGCCGTGCACGCCACGAACACCTTGCTAGCATCCGGCAGAATCCGCAGATCTTCCGGATTCTTGCAGACAGGAATCTCCGCACGCATCGTCAGCTTCGCTGCATCGATTACGCTCACGGAGTTACCTCCGCGATTCGTGACGACGACAACCCGGCCGTCCTTCGAAACTCGCGCCAGCCCCGGCTGCACGCCGACGTCTATATTAGCCAGCACCTGTCGCCGATCCAGATCGATGGCGCTCACATTGTTGGAGCCCGAGTTCGCCACGTAAGCGCGTGTGCCATCCGCGCTCACCGAAATAAAATACGGCGCGCGATGCACGCCGATTGTTGCCACCACCTCGTTGCGATCGGCGTCGATGACGGAGACACTGTTTGACTCGGTGTTCACGACGTAAACTTCGTTCTTTGCCGGATTCTCCGCTACGCCCGTCGGGCTCTTTCCGACCGTCAGCGTCTTCAATGGCTTCAGTTCGTTCAGGTCGATGACGGTAACCGTGTCGCTCTTCCCGTTCGAGACGTAAGCGTACTCGCGCTGATTCGTTTCGGCTTTGTTGCGGCAGGCAGGGGCGGCGATCAGAACCGCCGCGAGTGCGAGAATAGCAATTTTATTTTGTGTTTTCACAGGGCCGCGGCTGGTTTGCTCGTGCTTGTAGCCGCACGCAGCGTCTTGGCTGTCGCCGCATCGCGCGCTTCCGGAGCCGTCCTGTTCACAACGGACGCAATCTGGCGCACCTGCAACATCAGCTCATCAAACTGCTCAGGGAAAAGTGACTGCGCGCCGTCAGACATCGCGTGGTCGGGATCGTTATGCACTTCAACGATCAACCCGTCACCACCGACGGCGACGGCTGCGCGTGAAAGCGGCGTTACCTTGTTGCGCTTGCCCGTGCCGTGGCTCGGGTCCACCACGATCGGCAGATGACTTAAACGTTGCACGGCCGGAACCACGCTAAGGTCCAGCGTATTGCGCGTGTGGTCCGCAAAGGTGCGCACGCCGCGCTCGCAAAGGATGACTTCGTAATTCCCTTCGCTCATCACATACTCGGCCGCCATCAGGAATTCTTCCAGCGTGGCGCTCATGCCGCGCTTCAGCAGCACCGGCTTTTTCATCTTTCCCGCTTGCTTCAGCAGCGAGAAGTTCTGCATGTTGCGCGCGCCGATCTGGATTACATCCGCCCATTCCGCTACCAGGTCGAGCGACTCGTGGTCCACCGCTTCCGTCACAATCCGCATCCCGAATTGCTCGCGGATGCCGGACATGATCTTCAAACCTTCAAGACCCAGTCCCTGGAATGCGTAAGGCGATGTGCGCGGCTTGTAGGCGCCGCCGCGGAAGAAACGCACGCCTTGCTTCGCCACCCTCTCTGCCACACGGAACGCCTGCTCCGCGTTCTCGATTGCACACGGCCCCGCGATGATTGCCAACTCGCGGCCGCCGATCGTCGCCTCGTCGACCTGGGCACCTTGCGCTGGGAAGCGAACGATCGTGTTCTCTTCCTTGACGTCGCGGCTCACCAGCTTGTAAGGCTTGGTTACCCGGATCACTTCCTGAACGCCTGTCATCTCTTCCAGCGCCGAAGGGTTCACCTCACCCTTGTTGCCGGTGATTCCAATTGCCGTACGCTGCGCGCCAGGGATTGAGTGCGGACGATAACCGAGCCGCTCGATCTTTTCACATACCGCACGCACCTGCTCTTCGCTCGCGTGCGCCTTCATTACAACTAACATCGTGGGTTCCTCGGGAAACGTTTAGTTTATAGCGGCTTAGGGCCTACGGGCAATGGAAAGGCGGGTTCTCAAGGTTCAGAGCCGCGAACAGGGGCCGGGGCGAGCGAGGCCACTGCTGAGACAGCGAACCGCACGGTCCTTCGACTCCGCGCCTTCGGCGCTCCGCTCATCAGGATGACGCTCTTGCTTGAAACCGATTGTCTGATGTCTGAAGTCGAGAGTCTGCCGTCTGAAGTCTGCCGTCCACTGTCTGAGATCTGAGGCCTGATGTCTGATGTTTGAAGTCTGCCGTCCGACGTCTGCCGTCGCCGTCCGCCTCTTGCTAAACTTGGAGGCCATGCCGCGCTCGTTCAAGAAAGACGCCGTCAAGCCCGAAAAGGACATACTCAAACTCCTTCCTGCCGAACCCGCTTCGCCGCCGACATCGCGCCGCGTCGGCATACATACATCAACCGCCGGAGGCGTAGAGACAGCAGCCGAACGCGCATGGCGACTCGGCTGCAACACCTTCCAGGTTTTCTCGTCTAGTCCGCGCCAGTGGAAGCCCTACGATCTCGGACGCGACCAGTGCAACATGATGAACAGCCTTCGCGACAAGTATGACCTGCGACCGCTCGTTATCCACGCCAACTACCTGGTCAACCTCGCCGGCGGAAATCCCGAGTTCCTTCAGAAATCCATTACCGCCTTCCGCATGGAAATCGAACGCGCGATTGCACTCTGCGCCGAATACATCGTTTTGCATCCCGGTTCGTTCCGCGGCAGCTCGCGCGAGGAGGGACTTGAGCGCGTCGCCGCCTCCATCGAAGAAGCTGTCCGCGACACGGGCATCGAGAACTCCAGCCTCACCATCCTGATCGAGAATACCGCCGGGGCCGAGTTCTCTCTTGGCGGCAATTTCGAGCAGGTCGCCGAACTCGTCCAGTGCCTCCGCAAGCACATACGTGCTGCCGCCTGCATCGACACCTGCCATACCCACGTCGCTGGCTACGACATCACCACCGCCGAAGGCTATGCTGAGACCATGCAGCACCTTGACGCAACCATAGGTCTCGCTAATGTCCCCGTCTGGCACTGCAACGACGCAAAGGCCGCCTGCGGCAGCAAACTCGACCGCCACGAACACATCGGAAAAGGCAGCATCGGCCCCGAACTCTTTGCCCGGCTGCTCAACGATATGCGCACAGCTCACGCCGCCTTCATTGCCGAAACTCCCATCGACGCCCCTCTCGACGACCTGACCAACGTACGTGCCCTTAAGGCCTTCGTTGACGATACGCGATCGAGCGCCAACAAGCGCTGAGCACGGCTGCCAACGGATTTACGAATGCCGAGCGATCTGCTCTGCTGAGAGATGCGTGGTTTCTCTCTCTCCGTTGTAGAATCAATGTTTACATAAACGCACTGATTCGAAGTGTCTCAATGACTGAAAAGAATAAAACTACCGGCAAGCGCACTCCTAAGAACAACAACATTGTCGAGCAGGCTTCTGATGCCGTTCGCGAGATTGCTGAAGACGTGAGAGATGTAGTTCGCGAAGTCACTGCTGAACTTGGCCTCACCGAACCTGACCACCCCAGCACCGGTGAACCCGGCAAGATAGCCGAGCTGGCGCAAGCTGAGCCGAGCGAGTCCGGTAAGTCCGTCACCATAGCCGAGCGGCCTGAGGACCGTCCGGAAGACGTGCGCTATCGTCCCGTTCCCATTGAAGAAAAATGGGCTGCAGCCTGGCAGATGGACCCGACGCTATACGCCTCCGATGCCGGCGACTCCGAGCGCAAGAAGTATTACGTGCTGGAAATGCTGCCTTATCCTTCCGGCGCTCTCCATATGGGACACGTGCGCAACTATTCCATTGGCGACGCGCTCGCCCGCTATATGTGGATGACCGGGCACAACGTCCTTCATCCCATGGGCTGGGACTCCTTCGGACTTCCCGCCGAGAACGCGGCGATCAAGAACCAGACGCCGCCGAAGGAGTGGACGCTCCGCAACATCGCCAGCATGAAGGCGCAGATGAAGCGCCTCGGTTTCGCCTACGACTGGTCGAAGGAAGTCACAACCTGCCTGCCGGAGTACTACCGCTGGAACCAGTGGTTCTTCCTCAAGCTCTACGAGAAGGATCTCGCGTATCGCAAGAAGTCCAAGGTGAACTGGTGTCCCGAGTGCGCCACCGTTCTTGCCAACGAGCAGGTGGTTGGCGGCTGCTGCTGGCGTCACGAAAGCACTCCTGTTGAGCAGAGAGAACTCACGCAATGGTTCCTCCGCATCACCAAGTACGCCGACGAACTCCTCCGCGACCTCGACAAACTCGAGGGCTGGCCGGAGAAGGTTCGCACGATGCAGCGCAACTGGATTGGCCGCAGCGAAGGTGCGCTCGTCGACTTCAAGGTCGACTACGTCGCCGGGCCAGCGGGCGACACGATCACCGTCTTCACAACCCGAATTGACACCATCTACGGCGCTACGTCGATCCAACTCGCGCCCGAGCATCCTCTCGTAGCGGATTTCATCGCCAACAATCCCGACCTGCTCCACAGGGTCGAGGACATGGTGAACGAGCAGCGCCGCGCCAAGGAACAGGGCGACATCGGCGCCATCGAGAAGCACGGCGTGTTCACCGGCTTCTATGCCATCAATCCGTTCAATCAGGAGCGCGTGCCCATCTGGGTCGCCAACTACATCCTGATGGATTACGGCACGGGCGCTGTCATGAGCGTGCCCGCGCATGACGAGCGCGACTTCGAGTTCGCGAAAAAGTACGACCTTGAGATCCGCGTCGTCATCCTCCCTCGACGTCGGGAAGAGCCGCCCGCAGCGGGAGAACCGGAGAATGACGTCCTTCCGTATACCGGGGAAGAAAGCCTGCTTATCAACAGCGGCGACTTCAACGGACTCGCCTGCATAGAGGCACAGAAGAAGATGGCCGCCTTTGCCGAGCAACACGGCTTTGGCAAAGCCACTGTCAACTATCGCTTGAAGGATTGGGGTGTATCACGCCAGCGCTACTGGGGTACGCCGATCCCCATGATCTATTGCGATCACTGCGGCGTGGTACCCGTTCCGGAAGATCAGCTGCCCGTGCTCTTGCCGGACGCCATCGCCATCACGCTCGCCGGCGGCTCACCGCTCGGCCGTGTGCCTGAGTTCGTCAACACCACTTGCCCCAAGTGTGGCGGCGCAGCGCGTCGCGAAACCGACACCATGGACACCTTTGTCGATTCCAGCTGGTACTTCTATCGCTACACCAGCCCGGTTGACGACAAGCCCTTCGACTCCGATGTTGCGAATTACTGGTTTCCTATCGACCAGTACATCGGCGGCGTCGAACACGCGATTCTGCACCTCATCTATTCGCGCTTCTGGACCAAGTTCATGCGCGACATGGGACTGATCAAAAACAGTGAACCTGCGGAACGCCTCTTCACGCAGGGCATGGTCATAAAAGACGGCGCGAAGATGTCGAAGTCTCTCGGCAACGTCGTATCGCCCGACGACATGGTCGAGCGCTACGGTGCCGACGCCACGCGTCTCTACACGCTTTTCGCCGCTCCGCCCGACCGCGATCTGGACTGGCAGGATGCCGGCGTCGAGGGCATCTCGCGTTTCCTCTCGCGCGTGTACCGCTACGTCGTTCGCAACGCGCAGCCCTCGCATCCAGAGTGGAACCAGCCCGTGCCGGCTGAGCTCTTGCCCGCCGCATGCAAAGTTCAACGCAAGCTTCATCAGACGATCAAACGCGTATCGGACGACTTCGGCGGACGCTGGCACTTCAATACCTCCATCGCCGCCATCATGGAGCTCGTCAACGATCTCTACGCCGCCGAAGACCAGGCCAAAGGTCAGCTGCCGCTCGCCTTCCTCGCCGACGCACAGCGCAAGCTCGTCCTCCTGCTTTCACCCTTCGCTCCGTACCTTGCCCACGAACTCTGGCAGGCTCTGGGCGAAGACGCCACGAAGCTCCTCCGCCATCCCTGGCCGCAGTACGATTCGGCGCTGGCGAAAGAGAACGAGATCGAAATCGTCGTTCAGGTCAACGGCAAGCTTCGCGGACGCCTTACCGTGCCTGCGGACAGTCCCGAAGCAATCGTGCGGGAACGCGCCATGTCCGACGAGAAGGTCCGGGGCGCCGTCGAAGGCAAGCAGATCGTGAAGTCGATCGTTGTCCCGGGCAAGCTGGTCAACATCGTCGTGCGCTAGAACTCGATACCCGGAAAAGTCCGTCTAGAAGTGAGCCCCAGTCGAAAGCGGCTGGGGCTCTTTCGTTTCATCGGCGCTGCATTTTTCCAGTCTTCGATCTGCCAATTCCGTTATCCTCTGCTCATGCCACGCCCATCTCCGTTCACCGATGGCCTGCGCGCGCTCTCGGCGCGTCCCGACGTGTTACTCGCGGAGATAGCGTGGAGGTGGACGTTTGCGCTGGCGGCCGTCGCGCTGCTCCTGTTTTCTTCGAATGAGTTACAGCACGCACTTGAAGTCACGCCGCAAGACCAACTCCTGCTCGCCACCATGCAACCGTTTCTCATGGCCGGAGCCATATCGAATGTGCTGCGCTCCGCACTGCCTCTGCTCACACGGCTAGCGGCTATCCTGCTCCCGGCGTATGCCATCCTGTGGATCATCGCCGCCACCATCGGACGCGCATCCACCCTCACGACCCTTGTCGAACACTTCACGCCCGCAGAAACCCCCGAAGGCTCTAGCGCCCCGCAGCCCCGAATTCCGTGGTCCGCGCTGTTCATGCTCCACTTCCTGCGCATTACTGCGCTGCTTGCGCTCGTGCTCGGATACTTCGGTTCCGCAGCCATCGCCGCTCTCAACGCCGGTACCGCGGACGAGCCGCACATCATACGCGCCGTGCTCGCCTTTCTCGGAGTGCTCTCTCTGTCCCTGCTCTTCTGGTCAGCGATCAACTGGGTTTTATCTGTGGCACCCATCTTCGCCATCCGCGATGGGCGATCAAGCCTGGACTCCATCTCCGAGGCCGTTGCGTTCTGGCGGCGTAATAAAAGCACATTGGCATCTGCCGCCGCCTTGAATGGCCTGCTCCGATCCGTACTGGCCGTCGCGACTGCCGTTGCCGCGCTCGGCCCGATTTCGCTTATGGACCGTGTTCCCGCAGCCTCTGGGATCGCGCTCGCCCTGATCACACTCCTCTATCTCGTTATCTCGGACGCTCTCCTCGTCGCCCGCCTCGCCAGTTACGTGTCGATCGCCGCAAACTCCGACCAGTCCCCGCGGCCTCTGCCCGTTCCGACGCCCGAACTGTCGTAATCGTTCGTGTTTCCAGTGCACAATTAATTTTCCGCCGATTACCAATTCTTCCGATTTGCCTTTTTTTCGATTTCCTATCAAATTAGTACGTGGACCATCCATCCCTTCAATCCATCGTCATCCTCGATTTCGGGTCGCAGTACACCCAGCTTATCGCGCGCCGGATCCGCGAGCAGAACGTCTTTTCTGTCGTGCTGCCCTGCACGGCCTCGCTCGACGAGGTCCGCAGTTACAAGCCGGCAGGCATCATTCTCTCCGGCGGCCCCTGCTCCGTTTACGACGCCGATGCGCCGCCGTCCGATGAGCGCATTCTCGCCCTTGGTATGCCCGTTCTCGGAATCTGTTACGGCCTACAGTTCATGACGCACAAGCTCGGCGGCAAAGTTCGCCCCGGCACCAAGCGAGAGTACGGACACGCCGAGGTCACCATCACCGGCTCGTCCAAACTCTTCCGTGGACTCCCACCGTCGATGAACGTCTGGATGTCCCATGGCGATGAAGCCACAGAACTGGCCCCGGGATTTAAACTCGTTGGCACTTCGCCGTCAGCCGTTGCCGCCATAGAAAATCCCGAGAGAAGCATGTACGCCGTCCAGTTCCATCCCGAAGTCCATCACACTAGGCTCGGCACGCAGGTGCTCCGCAACTTCCTCTTCGAGATCTGCGGAACCATCCCGAACTGGACGCCTCAGCGCTTTATCGACGAGACGGTGGAAAGCATCCGCCAGACTGTCGGCCCGGAAGGCCGCGCAATCTGCGGTATCTCCGGAGGCGTGGATTCCTCCGTCGCCGCCACGCTCGTCGCCCGCGCCATAGGAGACCGCCTCACCTGCATATTCGTGAACAACGGCGTTCTGCGAAAAGACGAGTTCGAGAAAGTTCAGTTCAACCTTCGCAACAAGCTCCACCTCAACGTGGACGCCGTTGACGCCACCGGCCGTTTCCTCTCCAAACTCGCCGGCGTCACCGAGCCTGAGAAAAAACGCAAGATCATCGGTTACGAATTCATCGAAGTCTTCGATGCCGAAGCCCACCGCGTTAAGCAAACCCAGGGGAACGTCGACTGGCTCGTTCAGGGCACGCTCTATCCCGACGTCATCGAGTCGCGTTCCGTGCGCGGCCCGTCGCAGACCATCAAAAGCCATCACAACGTCGGGGGCCTGCCAGACAAGATGAAGCTCAAACTGATTGAGCCCTTAAAGGATTTGTTTAAGGATGAAGTGCGGCGCATTGGGCGCGACCTGGGTATGCCGGAAGACATGCTGCAACGCCAGCCCTTCCCCGGCCCCGGCCTCGCCGTCCGCATCCTCGGCGAAGTCACGCCCGAGCGCATTTCCTTGCTTCAGGAAGCCGACCACATTGTAGTCACCGAAATCAGGAACGCCGGCCTTTACGAAAAGATTTGGCAGTCGTTCGCCGTGCTTCTTCCAGTCATGTCCGTCGGCGTCATGGGCGACCAGCGCACGTACGCTTACACCTGCGCTATCCGCGCCGTGAACTCAGAAGACGGCATGACCGCCGACATCGTCGAACTACCATGGGAAGTCATCAAGCGCATCTCCAACCGCATCGTCAACGAAATCAAGGGGATCAATCGGGTGGTGTACGACATCACGTCAAAACCCCCCGGCACCATCGAGTGGGAGTAGTTCTCTTCATCGAAGTCGTCGCAGGCGACCAAGCGCTGAAAGCGTAAGTTTGCCTGCTCCGCCAGTGGGCCATTCAAGGAATCTAGTTTTCAGCAGGTCCGACAACGACTTCCGTCCGGAACTTAGCTACTGCGCTTTATAATTGCGAGAACGTTCTTGACGAAGGGAAGTCAAACAGGTATGCGCGCACTAATCACGGGCGGCGCAGGATTCATTGGGTCGCACCTTTCCGAACGCCTGCTGGAATTGGGGCACGAGGTTATCGCCATCGACGACCTGTCTACGGGCAGCGTCGAGAACATCGCAGGTATTCGCCAGCACCCGAAATTTGAATTCCACGCCGACAGCATTTTCAATCGACGGCTCACCGCCGAACTGGTTGACTTGGCAGATGTCGTTTTCCACCTGGCTGCTGCCGTCGGTGTGAAACGCATTGTGGACTTCCCTGTTCAGACGATTGAGACCAACGTTGGCGGCTCCGAACTGGTGTTGGAACTGGCTGCCAAAAAGAACAAGCGCGTCATTATCACCTCAACATCAGAGGTTTACGGCAAGTCCACCAAGTTCCCTTTCAGCGAAACGGACGACCTGGTACTGGGCTGCACTTACAACTCTCGCTGGGCGTATGCCTGTTCCAAGGCGATTGATGAATTCCTAGCGCTTGCCTACTACCGCGAGCACAAGCTGCCGGTCACAGTCGTGCGCCTCTTCAATACCGTGGGGCCGCGCCAGACTGGTCAGTACGGCATGGTTCTGCCAACCTTCGTTCGACAGGCGTTGCTGAATGAGCCAGTCACGGTGTACGGCACCGGCGAGCAATCACGCTGTTTCGGACACGTGGCAGACGTTATCGATGGCTTTCTCAGCCTGATGGCTTGTGAAAAGGCGCAGGGCGAGATCTTCAATCTTGGCAATACCGAGGAAATCTCGATCAACGAACTTGCACGGAAAGTCATCGCTGCTACGGGATCGAAAAGTTCGATTGTGCACATTCCGTACACAGAGGCTTACGGTCCTGGGTTTGAGGATATGGCACGGCGCGTTCCAGACATCAGCAAGGCGCGCGAGTGGGTCGGGTTCAACCCGACACGGTCACTGGATGAGATCATTGCCTCCGTCATTGCCTTTGTTCGGGAACGGCTGGAGCGGCAGGATCTGCTCGCTCGACGCACAGCCCAGACCACGTTATAGAATTCGTCCCATCCGCGAGCTCAGAACGTAAACTGGGCGAGTTGTTCGGGAAACTCGTAGTGAAGCAGTTCATAGCACCTTCAACAGCCCACCTCGGGCGAGGATTCTCGTATGTCATCGTCTGCGCCTTCCAGTCCTATTGCCGTCCAGAACACAGCGTTCACCAGCCTGCTGGCAAAAATCGACGCCCGCGCGGCGAAGTTGGGCATCATAGGATTGGGATACGTCGGGCTGCCGCTCGCGTTGCTGTACAGCGAGCAGAAGTTCCCCGTCACGGGTTTCGACATCGACGACAAGAAGGTGGCGACGCTCGCAAGCGGAAATTCCTACATCGTTCGCATCACGCCAACGGAAATCAATGCCGCACAAAAGAACGGCTTCAATGCCACGTCCGATTACTCGCGCATCACGGAGATGGATGCGGTAATCATCTGCGTGCCTACACCGCTGAACGAATATCGCGAGCCGGACATGAGCTACATCGTTGCGACCGTAGAGGCGATTGCGCCCCACATCCGCGCCGGACAGATGATTGTGCTGGAAAGCACGACCTACCCCGGCACAACCGATGAGGTGGTGGTGCCCCTCCTGGAGAAGTTGAACAGGCATGGGCTGAAGGTTGCTCGCACGGCAGACGAGGACGGGTTCTGGGTTGCGTTTTCACCCGAGCGTGAGGACCCCGGCAACGACACGGTGGCCCGTTGCGACATTCCAAAGGTTATCGGCGGAGTCGGGCCGGTGGCTTCCGAAATCGCGTGCAGGCTCTACAACTCCATCTTCAACCGTACCGTGCCGGTGTCTTCGCCCGCTACGGCGGAGATGACCAAGTTGCTGGAAAACATCTACCGTTGCGTGAACATCGCAATGGTGAATGAACTCAAGCTGCTTTGTCTGCGAATGGGCATCGACATATGGGAAGTCATCGAGGCGGCGAAAACCAAGCCATTCGGCTTTCATCCGTTCTACCCCGGCCCTGGCCTCGGCGGACACTGCATCCCTGTCGACCCCTATTACCTGTCGTGGAAAGCGAAGGAATTCGATTTCCAAACGCGGTTCATCGAGCTGGCCGGTGAAGTGAATACCGGAATGCCATATCATGTCGTGGCTTCCATCGCGACCGCGCTGAACAAGCACAAGAAAGCGCTTAACGGTTCCAAGGTTCTGGTGCTTGGCGTGGCATACAAGAAGGATATCGACGACCTTCGCGAGTCGCCGGCCTTGACCATTATCGAACTGCTGCAGCACGAAGGCGCTGAAGTCAGCTATAACGATCCGTATTTTCCGTTCGTCGGCAAGGGTCGCAAGTACGATCTGCACATGGAATGCACACCGCTCGGCAACCTTGGACAATACGACTGCGTGGTGATCGTGACCGACCATTCCGACTACGACTATGCTCGCATCGTTGCGGAATCGCAGATCGTGGTGGATACACGGAACGCGACCAAGGGCATAAGTTCGTCGAAAATTGTGAGGTCCTGAGACAATATGGCACTCTACCTGGTTACTGGAGTTGCAGGTTTTATCGGGTCGTCGATCGCGCGGGCTCTGCTTGACAGAGGCGAACGCGTTCGCGGCATCGACAATTTTTCGACGGGATTCCGCGAGAATCTGACCCGCCTGAACGGACTTGATTTCCGCGAGGGAGACATCACGGACGGCGCCGTCATCGCAGCGGCATGCAAAGATGTGGAGTACGTCTTCCACGAGGCGGCGATACCCTCCGTACCACGCTCCGTTCTCGATCCGATCGAGAGCAACAACGCGAACGTAAACGGCACGATCGAGTTGCTGGTCGCGGCTCGCGATGCTGGCGTCAAGCGCGTAACGTACGCGGGATCGTCTTCGGCTTACGGCGACACGCCGGCGTTGCCCAAACGCGAAGACATGCTTCCGGAAGCGATCTCGCCCTATGCAGTTTCAAAACTCGCTGGCGAGCTATACATGAAATCGTTCACGCGGGTTTATGGGCTGGAGACGGTCACGCTTCGCTATTTCAACGTCTTCGGACCGCATCAGGATCCCACTTCGATGTACTCCGGCGTGATCGCCAAGTTTGCCATGCTCATGTTGCGGGGCGAGCAGCCCACCATCTTCGGCGACGGAGAACAGAGTCGCGATTTCACTTATATCGACAACGTAGTCGAGGCGAACCTGACTGCGTGCCACGCCCCAGCGGCGCAGGTTTCTGGGCGCGTCTTCAACGTTGCCACGGGTCAGCGGATCACGCTGAACGAGATGTTCGCCGTGATGCGCGAATTGACCGGCTACAATGGCAACGCGAAATACGAGGAAGAACGCAACGGCGATATCAAGCACTCGCTCGCAGACGTGAGCCTGGCCGCGAAGCAGTTTGGATATTCAGCAAAGACGAACCTCCGCGAAGGCTTGTTGCACACCATTGAGTGGTATCGACAGCAGGCACTGGCGGCAAACGCGCAGTAAGTAACTGGATTGCATCAAAGCGCGCCACCTGTGACGCGCTTTGGTGTTAATGGATTCTCCCGGATCCCTGATTCGCAGCTCCCCAGCATAGCCTGCCTGCCGTGTCGCCCGGTGCACGAACGCCCGGCTGGTATCGGCGCTCTGCCGCCTTGCGCGTTTTAACAGCTCCGCTTTGCTTCGTCGCTCAAGTAGAATGACCACGCCGTGCCGCATCGCGAGATTTGATAATTGCAGGATGGGAGCCATTCATGAAGCCGTTCAAGCGCTTTGCGTTGTGCCTTGCACTTTTGCTCGCCAGCATCTCGGTTGCCGCCGAAGAGGTTCGCTTCACCATCGTTCACATCAGCGACGTCCACGAACTCACTCCCGTTGCGGGTGACAGGGAGGGCGGCATGGCTCGGCTCGCGACGCTGCGGAAGATGACCGCTTCGCGCAGTCCGAACACCTACGTGTTCCTCGCTGGCGATGCCTTCAGCCCATCGGCGCTCGGCACCGCCATCATCGATGGCAAGCCGCTCGCCGGAAAACAGGCGGTCTCAATCCTGAACGCCCTGGGGCTCGACTACGCTACCTTCGGCAATCATGAATTCGATATCTCTGAAGCGGATTTCAAGGCTCGGCTTCATGAGTCGAAGACAACGTGGATTTCAGGCAACGTCCTCAACGCACAGGGCCAACCCTTTGAAGGAGTCCCGCGGAAGGCCGTTTTCTCCGTCACAGGAGCTAAAGGGGCGAAGGTGCGTGTTGGCATGATCGGCGTCACTATCGACCAGACGCAGAAACCATGGGTTAAGTATCTCGATGCAGTGAAGACAGCGAGTGAGCAGGCTAAGGCGCTGCGTCCGCAAGTGGACGTGTTGCTCGCACTCACGCACCTCAGCATCGAGCAGGACCAGCAGCTTGCCAAGACGGTGCCCGAGATCGACATGATTATGGGCGGACACGAACACGAAAATATCCGCATCTATCGCGGAGCCGACTTCACACCCATTTACAAGGCCGACGCGAATGTCCGCAGCGCGTACATCCACGATCTCGCCTACGATACCGATTCGCATCACCTGGCAATCGAGTCCAGCGTGCGCCGCATGAACTCCGAAATTGCAGAGGACCCCGCGATGGCAAAGCTCGTGAGTGAATGGGTTACGCGAGCCTTCGATGCATTTCGAAAGAGCGGCTTCGAGCCCACGCAGGTTGTCGCCCAGAGCACCGAAGTGCTCGACGGCAAGGAAGCGAGCGTGCGCACCACCAGCACGAAGCTCACTGAGTTGATCGCAGAAGCCGTGCTGCACGAGGTTCCGGATGCAATCGCGTCGTTCTATAACTCCGGCTCCATTCGCATCGACGACGAGTTGCTGCCCGGCGCAGTAACACAGTACGACATCATCCGCATTCTTCCCTTCGGAGGAAAGATTGTCTCGGTCGACATGAAGGGCAGCCTGCTGGAGCGCGTCTTGAATGCCGGAACGGCGAACCACGGAAAAGGCGGGTGGCTGCAAATGGCGAATCTTTCGCGCACTGCCGATGGCGCAGGTTGGCTTCTGAATAATCAACCGCTGGAGATGTCGCGCACGTACCGCATCGCAACAACGGATTTCCTACTGACAGGTGGCGAGCGTGGGATGGAATTCCTGACACGCGACAATCCGGAGGTCTCCAAGATCGTGCAGCATCGCGACATACGCTTTTCCGTCATCGCAGAAATGCAGAAGCGGTGGCCCGTTGCGGCTTCGGCAAGTGCACACTAATTCTGCGCGGCAGACCGCGGTCGGGCCAGAGGTGTGACCGTATTCGGAACGCAGCGCCCTAATGCGAACGCCCTGCTGCGAGAGGACTGGGAGGAATTAGCGCGCTGACACTTCCCTGCACAAAAGCAAGGAAAACTCTTTTCATCCCGAGCTTTACAACGCCTTCGTAGGATCTGTTTGCGGTGGCTCCTCTTGCAACCGTTCTCGAGCGTCTTCCACTGATTGGTAGGGATCCCGCCCGGTGAGTTGGCGATACCAGCCTGGATGATGCGTCCACGCCCATGCTTCGCTCACGGTCCCTCGTGTCATTGCCTGAATCGTTCCGGGTTCTCCGAAGGTGCTCAGGTAGATGTGCACAAAAATACCGGCGAGCATGATCAGCGCCGAGATATCGTGGAGGACGTAACTGATCGAGACCAGCGCCCGTCCGAAGGTCGCTGGGAACCACATGATGACGCCGGTAATGAGATATACGGCACTGCCGATCACAATCTCCCAGAACATTAACTTCTGTCCTGCGTTGAAAAAGCCGACGTCTTCCGATTCCATGGTTTCCCGGTGCGTCACATAGTCTCTGATCCGTCCCATCCATTTACTGTCGCTCGGTTTCCAATTCATGAGCGAGGTCCAGTTCAGCACCTGCAGGCCAAAGAAGAACACGAACCCCAGTCCAAACCATGGATGCAACAATCGCGTCATGGCTCCGCCACCGAACAACGGAGTGAACCAGGCGAAGATCCAAGGCAGGTAGATACCGAATCCGGAGAGCAGCGCGAGGAAGAAGAAAATTCCATACGACCAGTGAAGGAAGCGCGTGTAGGCCCGGTGGCGCATCAGTTCGCCTTCGTAAACTACGGTACGTCCGATCTGGTCGATTGGATTACTGGGCCTGGGTCTGCGGTCGAAGTGCTCGGCTCGTGTCGCCATTCTCATTCTCCCTTCTTCGACTCGATACCGCCCTCTTCGTATTTCACCGGCGGCTGCGGCTGAACCCGCCGTGGACCCTGCGTGACGTAATGGAGCACTACGCCGACAAGTCCCATCATGGACGCAAACAGTCCCAAAGGTTTGAAGATGTCCTTCCAGACCGTAAAGCTTGGCGGAATGCGCGGCTTTGCAGGCAGGCCACCGTACATCTCGGGATTTTTTGCATCGTGGAGCACATAAATCACCGATGTCCCGCCGATGGTCTCAGGGTCGTAAACGCCGGCGTCTTTGAACCCGGAGTGCTCCTGCAATTGCTGAACCCGAGTTTCGGCTAGAGCCTTCATGTCCTCCTTCGTGCCAAAGTGGAGGCACCCGGTAGGACATGCCTTGATGCAAGCCGGTTCCAGCCCCTGCCCAACGCGGTCCGAGCAGAGCGTGCATTTGTAAACCTTCTTCGTGGAGTTGTTGAACTTGGGCACATTGAAAGGACAGCCCGATACGCAGAACTGGCAACCGATGCAATACTGCTGCTGAAAATCGACGATGCCATTCGTGTATTGCACAATGGCGCCATCGGCGGGACACGCCCGCAGACATCCGGGATCCGCGCAGTGCATGCACTGGTGCTTACGCATGAGCCACTGGACTGCTCCATCTTCTGTTTCGTGCTCGTTGAACTTGATCAGGTTCCAGAAGTTCCAGGTTGTGTCCGGCATGGTCTGGTACGTGTTGTCGAAGGTCGTTTCCTGGAATGGCATGTCGTTCCATTCGACACACGCTACTTCACACGCCTTGCAGCCGATGCAGGTTGTCGTGTCAATAAGCTTGCAGACCACCGGTTCGCGTTGCGTGCCAAGGCCGGGAATTGGACCGGGGTGGCCCGAGATCTGTTGAATCTGCAGGACCTTGCGATCACTCATCTCGAGCCTCCTTCATGCTCTTTCGAGCTTCACGAGGAATCCCTTGAACTCAGGCGTGTACGCATTCGGGTCGATGACAGTTGGCGAAAGAAGGTTTACCGGCGTCAACGATGTGTTGCCCCTGTCTTCTGCGATGCCTCGGTAACCCCAGTGGATCGGGATTCCGATCTGGTAAAGCTTTTTGCCGTCGACCATCATCGGCCTGATGCGTTTCGTCACCATGGCGCGCGCGAGATAATGCGCACGCGCACTCGTCACCTTGACCTTCTCGCCGCCTCGCAGGCCCATTTGGTTCGCAAGTTCCGCTGGGATCTCGACGAAAGGCTCGGGAACAAGCTGCACAGTCATGGGATTGTTCTTGGTCCAGTAGTGATAGTGCTCAGTCAGGCGGTACGTGGTACAGATAATGTTGAATCCATCATTCACGGTCCCGTACTTGTCCATGTCGGTCTTGAACTTCTTGACGACTGGATTGTTGGACTGCTTCGGGTGAAGCGGGTTCTCCACCGGGCTCTCGATGGGTTCGTAGTGCTCAGGGAAAGGCCCGTCAGCCATAGCACCGAGCGGCACGAAGAGGCGACCAACACCCTCGGGATTCATGATGTACGGTCCCATGTGATCCTTCGGGTTTGAATCAACCTTGAAATCGGGAACGTCGTTGCCTAGCCACTTCTGTTGAGCTTCGCTCCACCAGACCTGGCGTCGCTCCGAATCCCAAGGCTTGCCGTTCAAGTCGCAGGAAGCACGGTTGTACAGTACGCGCCGATTCATCGGCCACGCCCACGCCCAGTTCGGATAGATACCAAGCCCCGATGGATCGTCTGTCCCGCGCCGCTGAGTCTGGGCGCCGGCTTCGGTCCACGATCCGCAATAGAGCCAGTTGCCGGACAGGGTGGACCCGTCATCGCGCAGGAATCCAAAGCCCGGCAACTGCTGGCCGGCTTTGATCGTCGTCTTCGTCTTCTCGTCGGTCACATCCGCAAGCGCTTTGCCATTGATCTCTTTCGCCACTTCGCTAAGCGACGGATTGAACGCATTCGTGTAATTCCACGCCAGCCCAAGGATCGGGTCAGGAAATTTTCCGCCTTGCTTTTCATACTTCTCGCGGATTTTGAGGAAGATCCGGGCCAGGATTTCCTGGTCGACTTTGCACTCACCCGGCGGAGACACCGCCACGTTTTTCCATTGCAGCCACCGTGCGGAGTTGACGAACGTTCCGTCCTTTTCCGCGAACCCCGCACCGGGCAACCGGTACACGGTCGTATTGATCTTCTTCATCTCCTCGGCGGAGATTCCTGGAGAACGCCAGAATTCGCTGGTCTCGTCAGGATAGATTTCGCAGACGACGAGAAAGTCTGCCTTCTTTAATGCATCGATATTTTTCTGAGAATCGGGCCCAATCATCACGCCGTTCATGCCGAACGACACCATGCCCTTGATCTTGCCCTTGTACATGTCGTCCCAAATCTCGACCCATGAGTACTTGCGGTCGATCTTGGGAAGCCAATGGAAGTTATAGTCGTTCTCCTTCGTGGCCTTGTCGCCGTAAAGCGCTTTCAGCAAAGAGACCGTGAATGCAGGGGTGTTCGACCAGTAGTTGAGCGAATCCCACTCCTTCGGTTTCGCGCTCTTTGGCGTCGAGCGAGCCAGATACGTTTTCAGGTCGACATCGGCCGGTACCGGCATCTTCAGGTATCCCGGCAAAATGTCGAAGATACCGGCCATGTCGGTTGCGCCCTGAATGTTCGAGTGACCGCGCAATGCATTCACGCCACCGCCCGCTCGCCCCACGTTGCCTAGCAGCAATTGCACCATGGCAGCCGTGCGGATGATTTGCGTGCCGAACGTATGTTGCGTCCATCCGACGGCGTAGATGATGGTGCCGACTTTCTTCATGTCACCGTCCTTGCGAATGGAGGTGAACGTGTCTGCGGCCTTGATGAATTGATCTTTAGGAATTCCCGTGATGCGCTCCACCATCTCGGGCGTGTATCGGGAGAAGTGTTGCTTCATCAATTGAAAGACGCAGCGAGGATGTTGCAGAGACAGGTCGTAGGCTGTGTTCGGCGGCAGCATGGGAGGCGGTA
>DATMYA010000062.1:0-10000 GCA_035561135.1 Clostridia bacterium | reverse complement strand
TCCAAAAGAGTTAGTACGAAGTTGGCTGCAAAAATTTGGATGCAATCCGTGGTGGTCAGGGAAATTGGACAAGAAAGTAATCAGCGCCATTGCGCGCTCTGCGCAACTCTGGGAGCAAATGGCAACTCCGGCTTCCACCCGCCTCCGCGTTCATCCGCGAGAACCCGCGCCGCCGTTGTCTCCCCAACCACAATCTTCCACTCAATGCCAACGCTGGTGTACGCTTCCCCGCGCCATGAGTATCCTGAAACGCGTGCTGTACTCGCTCATCACCATCGTTGTCTTCGTATATCTCGGCATCGCAGTCATGGCGCTCTTCTCCGATCGAATCCTGTTCCAGCCGCAGCGCTCGACCTATCGCGACGACCGGTTCCCTACGTTGCGGGGTGCCTCGCAGTCCTCGCCGAAAGCGTCAGCCGTGCAAGTCATCAAGCTGCATTCCCAAACGCGGGGTGCCCGGCCCACAACGATTACGGCCATCTATCTGCCGAACTCCGGCGCCACGCATACGCTGCTCTTCAGTCATGGCAACGCTGAAGATTTGGGCGATGACCTGCCTATCCTCGAGATGTTCCGCGATGCCGGATTCGCTGCCTTCGCTTACGACTATCGCGGATACGGAACATCTGAGGGACGCTCCTCCGAGCCCACCATTTACTCCGACGCAGACGCCGCGTACGAATACCTCACGCGTAATCTCAACGTGCCGCCTGCGCGCATCATCGCCTTCGGACGCTCGCTCGGTTCCGCCGCCGCGATCCACACAGCAGCCGAATCGCGGCCTGCGTCGAGCGCAAATCGATCCGCCAGCGACTCTCCCGTAGCGGGACTCATCGTCGAAGCACCCTTCCTCTCCGCCTTCCGCGTTCTCACGCGAGTCCCTCTGCTGCCTTGGGACAAGTTTCGCAACCTGTCGAAGATTCGCCGCATACATGTCCCCATCCTCGTCATCCACGGACGCAAAGACGGCATTGTCCCCTTCTGGCATGGCGAGCGCATCTATCGCCAAGCCAACCCGCCCAAGCAGCACCTCTGGATCGACCGCGCAGGACACAACGACGTGCTCTACATAGCCGGCCCCCAATACCTACGCGCCATCCGCTCCTTCGCCGACTCTCTCCCGAAGTAAGGCCGATGCGAGCCAGTGCTCCGAAGTTCTAAACAAGGCTGAAGGGCGAGTGTCCTCAATGGACCGGTGACCGTGCCTTGAAGGGACAGAGCGGTTTCGCGGCCTGGGCGTCTTGAAGGGGCGCGGCTTTTGGCCGCGCCAAAAACCACTGCGGCGAAGCCGCCTCCTTGCTGCCGCACACGCACTTTTCTTCCGAGGCTCGCACGCAGCGAGTCAAAGCCTTCTGAAGCTTCTTGCAGTCCAAGTCTCCGGCCTGGATTTCGAACCCCCGTGCGGATGTTAGACTCTTGCCGTGCCTGCGAAGAAGAGCGCGAAGCCCGCGGAAACGGCTGCTGTAAACGCCACCGAACCCACCTCCGCCGAAGTCCGGCGCAAGCCCGTGTTGCCCCCCGACAGCGGCAAAGGACGCGTGTTCCTGATCGACGCCATGTCGTTCATCTTCCGCGCCTACCACGCCATGGCGCGCCAGCGGCCAATGTCCACCAAGACAGGCATTCCGACCAGCGCGACATATGTATTTGTGAACATGTTGAACAAGCTGCGCAAGGATTTCGCGCCCGAATACATCGCAGCAGTATTTGATGTCGCGGCACCGACCTTCCGCGACGAACAGGCTGCCGCCATGCCCGCCTCGCGCAAGTTCGACAAGAACAAGGGCGAATACGTCTCCGTGGAGTACACGGGTTACAAGGCAAACCGCGTCTCCATGCCCGAGGATCTCTCGCAGCAGGTGCCCTACATACGGCGGACGCTGGATGCCTACCGCATCCCCATCCTTGAAGTCTCGGGGTTCGAGGCCGATGACGTGATCGGCACGCTCGCCTGCAAAGCTTCCGAGCAGAGCTTCGCTGTTTACGTTGTGAGCAGCGATAAGGACATGTTGCAGCTCGTCAACGAGAAGGTCTGCGTGTTGAACCCGCCCAAGGACAATCTCATCTGCGACCGCATCATGGTGGAGGAACTGCTTGGGGTGGTACCAGAGCGCGTCGTTGATGTAATGGCCCTCCGCGGCGATACGATCGATAACATCCCGGGAGCACCGGGGATCGGCGATAAGGGGTCCATAGAATTGATCCAGCGATTCGGTTCCCTCGACAATCTGCTGGACCGCGCTGAAGAGGTCGAGCGCAAGACATACCGCGAATCGCTACTCAATAACCGCGAGATGATTATATTGAGTAAGCAACTGGTCACGATCGACTGCGGCGTTGAGATCGAGTTCAAGCCGGAGAAGATGCTGGCACAGCAGCCCGATAACGAGAGTGCGCGCAAGCTGTTTACGGAACTCGAATTTACTACGCTGGTCAAAGAGTTCCTCGCCGAAGGCGTTGAGATTGGCGAGACCGATTACCGCGAAGCGAAATCGGCGGAGGACGTCTCTCGCGTACTCGCCTCCCGCGCACCCGAAGCGAATCTGGCGGTTGCCGTCGATGCAACCGTGTTCGCTGCTCCGCCCGTTGAAGCGGAAGCCGAGGAAAGCGAAGATGCCGAGAACGGCACCATGCCGCTGATTCCGAAGCCGGTTGTTGTAGCGCCTGAACCGGTAATTTCAAGGCGTGCCGCAATCGCCGCCGAGCCCGGCAAGTCGCTCGCGTTTTCGCTCACCGACGAAGCGATTAGCTCGGCGGCCCGTGCGGCGCTCCGCGACGAGGCTATTCCAAAAGCAGTTCACGATTATAAGACGGCATTGCATTCGCTGGAACCTCTCAGCATTGAAATCGCCGGCGTGCAGCATGATCCGATGCTGTACTCCTACCTGCTCGATCCAACATATTCCTCACATGCGCTGAAGGATGTCGCTCTGCGCCGCATGAACATCAAGCTCGCCGGTGATCTTGCGGAGGCGGCTGACGTGACGCTGCGGCTCTCTCACACTTTGAGTGAAGAAGTAATAGAGGCGGGGTTGCAGAAGGTTTACGACTCCATCGATCTGCCGCTCGTTCCTGTGCTGGCACGCATGGAAGATGCGGGGGTGAAGCTCGATTGCCAGGTCCTGACCGCAATGTCCAAGCGGTTGGAACTCGAGTGCGACTCGAAGGCGCGCGAAATCTTCGACAGGTGCGGAGTCAAGTTCAACATCAACTCGCCAAAGCAACTAGGCGATGTTCTGTTCAACAGGCTGAACCTGCCGAAGCCCATCAAGTACGGGAAAGGCAAGACAGTTTCCACGGCAGTCGATGTCCTGGAAGGACTGGCAAGCGTGCATGAAGTACCGCGGATGGTGCTGGACTACCGCCAGCTTTCAAAGCTGAAATCGACATATGTCGATGCTCTTCCCGCGCTGTGCCGGCCCAACACAGGACGTTTGCACACGAGTTTCAACCAGGCAGCCACATCGACAGGACGGTTGTCTTCAACGAATCCCAATCTGCAGAACATCCCAATCCGCTCGGAAGTTGGGCGGGAGATTCGTGCGGCGTTCGTTGCCGAGAGCGGCAACGTGCTGCTCGCGGCAGACTACTCGCAAATCGAACTGCGTTTGCTGGCGCACTTCGCGGAAGATCCCCTGTTGGTCGAAGCCTTCCGGCGCGGCGATGACATCCATTCGCTTACGGCCTCGAAGGTGTTTGGTGTTCCGCCGATGATGATCGATGCCGAGCATCGGCGTCGCGCTAAGGCCGTGAACTTCGGCATTGTATACGGGCTTTCGCCGTTCGGCCTATCGCAGCAACTGGGCATCGACACGAAAGAAGCGAAGCGATTCATAGACGCATACTTCGAGAAGTATGCGGGCGTGCGCACATTCCTGGACAACACGCTGGCGCAGGCGCGTAAGGATGGCAAAGTGGAAACGCTCTTCGGGCGCGTGCGTCCGATTCCTGACATCCTCAGCAAGAACGCCAATATGCGCGGCTTCGCCGAGCGCACGGCCGTGAACACTCCGCTGCAAGGAACGGCCGCTGATTTGATCAAGCTGGCGATGATTCGTATCGACCGCGAATTGCGCGGACGCAAGTTGAAAACTCGCATGTTGCTCCAAGTCCACGACGAACTCGTCTTTGAGGTGCCAGAGGCGGAATTGAACGAAGTTCGCGCGCTGGTCAAAGAACGTATGGAGAACGTTCAAGAGCTTCGCGTACCACTACTGGTCGAGATCGGTGTCGGACCAAACTGGCGGGATATGGACTAGCCGGAATTGCGCGAGCGAAGTGCGGCTTCGCGTAATTCCCGGCGCTCGCGCAGAATGCGAATGTGCCGTGCGCGAAGAGGCTTCTTCAGGAAAACGGCATAAATGAACCACAGCAGCGTGACGATGACGAAAGGGAACAGGATGACGCCTGTCACAACGTCAGCGAAGTTGCGGAGTGTCGTGGTCACATGCGCGCATCCTTGAGCGCCTAAAACAATCAGGGAGCTGAACGTGATGCTCAGCTCCCCTCGAATCCTTCCGCCATCCTTCCAGCCGCGCATCATCCGTTGAGATCAAATCCCAATCGCGGTTTGCAGCGCACCGGCAATCTCATCTGCGTGGAGTGTCATCTGCTGCTCAGTTTCGGCCTCTATCATGACACGCGCCAGCTTTTCCGTACCGGAGTAGCGCACGACGACGCGCCCGTTACCATCGAGCGATTGTTCGGCCTTGCGGATAGCCTTCGCGACATCAGCCATCTGATCGAACGGGATTCGGTCGCGGACTCTGACGTTTTTGATCACCTGCGGAAATATCTTCAAATCGGAAATCAACTCGTGCAGCGGACGACCACTGCGGCCCACAACCTCCAGCACACGCAACGCCGTGAGCAGTCCATCGCCTGTGGTGGATTCGCCGTCTCTGAAAATGATGTGCCCCGATTGCTCGCCGCCCAGGGTAGCTCCCGTTTTCAGCATCTCTTCCAGCACATACTTGTCGCCCACGTTTGCGCGCAACATCCGAATGCCCGATTCGCGCAGAGCTTTCTCCAGCCCCATGTTGGACATGGTGGTTGCGACCACGGTGTCACCGTGCAGGCTTCCGCGCGCGTGCATGTCGCGGGCGCAGAGCAGCAGCACAGCATCGCCGTTGATGACGCGTCCATCGGCGTCGCTGAACAACGCGCGATCGGCATCGCCATCGAAAGTAATTCCCAAATCATATTTGCCGGCAGATTCCACGATCAGTTGCGCAACGCACTCGGGATGCAGCGCGCCACAACCGGCATTGATATTGCGGCCATCGGGGTCAGCGTGAACGAAATCAGCTTCGATCCCGCATAGGCGGAAGAGTTCGCCGGCAACGGAGCAGGCGGCGCCATTAGCGCAGTCCACGAGCACTCGGCGGCCACGCAAAAGAGCGACGTCGACATTCGTCACGAGCCAGCGAACGTAGTCGGCGCGAAGAGAAGCATCGCCCGGCAGAATGTCCGCGCCCGGTTGGATCGCTGAAGCCGGTGCGGCAGCGAGTTCCTCGATGTGCGCGAATATCTCCTGTTCGATCTCGTGCTCGATGGCGTCGGAGAGCTTCATCCCATCACGGCCAAAGAGTTTAATCCCGTTATCCTGCCACGGATTGTGCGATGCGGAGATGACGATCCCTGCGGAAAACCCGTGCGTATGCACGATATAAGCAACGCCGGGGGTGGTGAGGACGCCGGCGCTTGTGTGGCCGACTCCCGACTCGCTGAGTCCGCGCGCCAGTGCCTCGGCAATCCAGGCGCTGGATTCGCGAGTGTCCTGTCCGATGACGACACGAGCATCCTGACTACGACGGCGCAGACGAGTGCCGAGCGCGCGCCCGATGGCGAAGACCGTCGCCTGGTTCAGCGGATACTCGCCGGCAACACCGCGAATGCCATCGGTCCCGAACAGTTGTCGTACTGGTTTCATGGCGCTACTTGTCAATGCTATGGCACTCCTGGCCGAGACAAAGATTTTTCTGTAATAACGGTGACGCGGATCGGTCCCGGCTTCATGGGACGAACCAGCGGGTCCGCTATGTATGCATTCGTTGAGAACGTGGCGCGGCCCATCACGCCGCTTGCGTCAACGGGATCGGTAATCGCGCTCTCGATGGAATTCACGCGCTTTTCTGGCCCAACGATGGTGATGGTGCGCGGGTCGGGTACGGCTTCCGCAATACGGTAGCCGGACGCAAATGTACCGATGACGCGTGGCCGGACTTCGATGTCGCGCTGCGCACGATTGTCGAAGCTGACGCGAAGCTGCGTGGGCACGATCTGCACGATTTCGATATCCTGCGGAATCCCGATCTGGCGCGCAGTGATATCGAATGTGCGCTCGCCGGGACTTATGCCTCGCAAGTCGATAACGGGATGAATCTCTGCCGTGACAAGCTCGCGAATCGCGCGCGCCGGGCCTCGCACCCGTATCTGCGCCTGCGGAATGGACTCGGAGCTGATCTCAAGGTTCTCTGGAACATGATGGAACTCGATTGGCACGGTGACGGCGATCTCCGCCATGGGATCATGCGACACTGCCCACCACAGGAGCACAGCGATGGCAAGCGACAGCAGCTTGAGTCCAACGTTGTGGAAGACGTGCCGCCGGATGAAGTTCATCAACGTTCCACCTCGGGCGAAACTCCGGATGTGCCGCCCAGCTTATCGAGGCCATCATCGTCGGGAGAAGCGATCGAGGTCGGCATGGTGGACTGTGGTACGTAGCGGCGCAGCAGTTCGCTGAGTCGCTCGCGCAAAGACTCGACCGACATGTCGCGCTCGATCCTGCCAGCAACAGCGATGCTGATGCTGCCTGTCTCTTCGGAGACGATGACGGAAACAGCATCGGTCTCCTCCGTGACCCCGATTCCAGCTCGATGGCGCGTTCCAAGCTGCGTGGAGAGCAACGGGTTCATCGAAAGCGGCAGGAAGCAGGCTGCGGCGGCAATGCGATCCTTCTGCACGATAACGGCGCCGTCGTGCAAAGGCGCGCTGGGACGGAAGATTGTGGCAAGTAGATCGTAAGAGAGCCGCGCATCCAGCGGCACTCCGCTCTCGATATACGTCCGCAGGCCGATCTCGCGTTCGATCACGATGAGCGCACCCGTCTGGTTCTGTGAGAAGAGATTTGCCGCGAGCACCACGTCGTCGTAAGAGTCGCCGCCAATGTTCTGCCCGCTACGCGAGAAAGCCAGGCGCCTGCCAATGCGAGCGAGGGCGCGCCGAATCTCTGCCTGGAAGACGACGATCAGCGCAAAAACTACGTACGGCACAAAGGTGCTGACCACCCAATCAAGCGTCCGAAGCTTGGTGACGTGCGCGACGTAAAACACAATAGCAAGCACGCCGACGCCGAGAAGCATGGGAGCGGCACGAGTGCCGCGGATAATGACCAGCAACTCGTAAATCAGCACGGCGACAAGGAGGATGTCGATGATGGAGACTAGCGACAACTGCGGCCAGCGACTTGCGAAATGTGGTAGAAGGCTTGTCAAATTTGCTTCCAGCGCGCGGCGTGTTTCGTTCCCACATTGTAATGCAGCAGTGGCGGGTGCCATCCGGGTAAATCCAAACGAAGTGCCTGCAACGGTAAAGACCACAATCTTGCTAAAATCTAGATTCCGTCATGCTTAGTGAAGCGAGTCTCCCCCAGTTGCCGGATTGGCTGCGCCGGTTGTACCCGTTCCAGACGCGAACGTTGCGCCTCGACGGACAAGCATTGAGTTTCATCGACGAAGGCCCGCGTACAGCGCCGGTAGTCGTGCTGCTGCATGGAAACCCAACCTGGTCGTTTCTTTATCGCAAGCTAATCCCCAAGCTCGCGGAACGGTTCCGGGTGATAGCTCCCGATCACATCGGCTTTGGACTCTCTGACAAACCGGCCACTCCGGGCTACCACTCGATAGAACGCCATGCCGCAAACCTTTCGGCACTGATCGAATCCACCGGGGCAAAGAACGTCACGCTGGTGCTGCACGACTGGGGCGGTCCAATCGGACTCGCCTATGCGACGCGAAACGCCGCCAACGTTTCCCGCATGATGCTCATAAACACCTGGGCGTTTCCGCCGCCGACGGACAAACAGCCCAGACTGCCGTGGTTTCTGAGGGCCATGCGAGGCGCGTCGGGCGAGCTGCTCGTCGGACGGCTGAACATGATGGTCTCGCCCGGCATCCAATGGGCGACGCGGCGCAAGTTAGCCAGTGACGTGATCGATGGCTACAAGTTCCCGTTCCGTGATGCTGCCACGCGCTCGGCTATGCTGGCGTTCGCTAGAATGATCCCTCTGCGGCCCGGTGATGCTGAGTTCAGAGGCATGGAGCAGATCGCAGACGGCCTGAAAAACATCTCTGCCCGAACCGATATCTTTTGGGGAGCGCTCGATCCTGTCTTCCGCAGCAAAGTGACGGCCTATATGCTTCGAGACGCCCTGCCCAAGGCGACAGACCCGCACTTCCTGGCAGAGGCCTCGCACTTCGTCCCTGAAGATGCGCCGGAGAAAATCAGCGACAAGCTGCTGGAAATCTTTCTCCCGCAACCGGAGAAGCCGGTTCCGCTTTTCAACATATTGCGGTAGTCATTATTGCGTCAGACATTTTCGACCCGGCGCAGCGGTCGTCAAGGCTGGCTGTTCTTAACTTCCGCCGCAATGGTTCCCTTGGCAACACGTGCGCTGATGCGTTCGCCGGGCGAGACCTGGGCGGCGTCCTTGACCAGGTTGCCGCGTTCATCGAAAACCAGGGCATAGCCACGGTCCAGAATGGCGACCGGCGAGAGGCCTTCCAAATGGGCCAACACCTGCTCCAGGCGGGAGCGGCGTCGCAGCAGCAGGTTGCGAGTGACCGCGGCCAACGCACCCTGGCGGGCATCGACATCGCGACGCATACCAACCAGTTTGTTGCGCAAATCGTGGTGGAGCACGCGGGAGGCAGCCACGTCGAGCCGCCGATGACTCGCGCGCAAAGCAGCGTGGTAACTGCGCGCCAGCCGATTAACGAGGTCGTCGACGCGCTGCTCGCGGCGGGTAATCACCTGTCGCATACCGGCGAATGCGCCATGCTGCGCCAATGCTGACAGCGCCTGGCGAGCGTGCATGAGTTGGTAGCGAGCGGCGCGCGCAAGTCGCCGATGCATCCCGCCGAGCTGCTCCTCGAGTTCATGCTTGGAGCGGATCACGAGTTCGGCGGCGGCAGACGGAGTGGGTGCGCGCAGGTCGGCCACGAAATCGCAAATCGTAAAATCCGTCTCGTGCCCCACGGCCGAGATGACCGGAATGTTGCTACCGGCAACGGCGCGCGCCAGGGTCTCATCGTTGAACGCGGCAAGGTCTTCGACGGAGCCGCCGCCACGGGCGATGACGATGACATCTACGTTCGCTGCGCGATTGAAGTAGCGGACCCCAGCGGTCACTTCCAACGATGCCGAGTCACCCTGCACCTGCGCCGGGAAGATCGTTACGTGCACGCTCTCGTGCCGCCGTCGCAAAATGTTGAGAATGTCCTGGATGGCCGCGCCGCGAGGAGAAGTAACGACGCCTATGCGCCGGGGCAGAGACGGTAGTCTTTTTTTCCGCTCGCGTTCGAAAAGGCCCTCGGCGTACAACTTCGCCTTCAGTTGCTCGAAGGCCACTTGCAGTGCTCCGGCACCCATAGGCTCCAGATACTCGGCCATCAGTTGCAGCTCGCCACGGCCTTCGTAAATAGTGACCCTGCCACGGGCGACGATGTGCAATCCATTCTCAGGGCGGAAGCGAAGCAGGCGAGCCTGTGTCCGGAACATGACGACGCGCAACTGGGCATCGCCATCCTTCAGCGTGAAATAGAGATGACCGGAGTCGGCGGGGCGGAAATTAGAAATCTCGCCCTCCACCCAAACATCCGTGTACTGGCGCTCGAGTTGGGTGCGCACGGACGTGACCAGATCGCGCACGGGCCAGATGCGGCGTTCTGGCGGCGAGAAGCTGAAATCAAATTGTGCCTGGTTCCCCACTACCCGA
>DATMYA010000061.1 GCA_035561135.1 Clostridia bacterium | reverse complement strand
TCGGGTCCACTGTTCGCGACCATCGGTCGATGCCGCCGCGAAGCGACTGCACCCGCTCGAAACCCTGCTGACGCAGCCACGCTGTGACGTTCATGGAGCGGATGCCGTGGTGGCAGTAGACGATGATGTGATCGTCGGGATCAAGCTCCTGGTTGAAGCGCGCCGGGATGTCGCCCATGGCAATGTGCTGCGAGGGTTCTATGCGGGCGGTGTCGCGCTCCCACGATTCGCGCACGTCGAGGACCCTGACCTGCTCAGCGGCATCCAGTTTCTGCTTGAGAACTTCTGGCGTGATCTCGTAGTCCATAAAATCAGTAGGTCTTCCGCATGGCGAAAAGGCGCTCGGACGTGACGCGCATGTCTGCCGTTTCAATTACAACCGCATCGACGCCGCAGAATGGGCAGACAGGCATTGTGCCGTCGTCCCAGAACTCGGCAATGTCTTTGAAGGTGAACAGGCGTTGGCAGTTGTAGCACCCGCACTGAGCGCCGGGGTCCGTACGTTCGTAAAATCCATCGGCCATATCAATATCCGTAATCTGTTTGCGCGGCGTACGCGTGTTGCTTTACGCCTAGTTGCGAGACTCGCTCCGCACCAAGTTGCTGTTCGTAGGCGTCACGGTCTTGTAGCGAGTATACCCAGCGCTGGGCCCAGCGATCGAAGTCGGCCTGCGTCCTCGACTGCTCGTGGTACTCGCGGAAGAACGTGTCGTCGCGCTTGTAGCAGCCTTGAACAGGGGAAGGATGTGCCCCCAGCGGCGACGCGACCACCGCGGAGACGAGGAATCCGGGGATGACGGTGCGGTTCGGGTCGCTCGCAATGATTTCTGGGGCGACAATCTCTTCGGCGACGACGATGACGCGCTTGGCCGCCTTCACGGCTTCGAGCATGACTCCGAAATTTCCCCAGCAATGCGCGTTGCCGTCGCGATCGGCGCGTTGCACGTGGGCGATGGCGACGGCGGGCGCGAGCGCGCGAACCGCGTGCAGCTTACTCGTGGAAAACGGATCGTCGATCTCGACAAAGAACGGGTTATCTTTTGCGACATCACTGCCGAGCGCGGAGCGTGTGGGCAGGAACGGTACGCCCATCGCCGCTGCCTCCAGTGCGAGCGCTACCGCGAAGTTGGTGAGATTCGTAACTTTGACGCGACCGCTCTCGACTTCGCGACGAAAGTTGTAGGCCGATCCCATCATCACGTTGCCGACCCATGCGGCGATCACTTCCCGCACGCATCCGCCCCCGATCAGTTGATCAAAGAGAATGTCCGAGATGGGACCGATCAGCGTCAGGTCACGCTTACGCTGGCGCATGATCTCGTGGCCGGCGGAGAACGGGATCATCTGCTCCATCTGGAAACCGAGTGCGACGGAGCAGCCGTCGGGGACGTATTCCGAAATGGCGTCCGACACGGAAAGAAGCTTAGACGTGTTGCTCACTTTCCCGTCCACCTGGGCCGACGCTTTTCGATATAGGCGCGAATTCCCTCTTTCGCGTCATCGGTCTTCATAAGCTCGTCCATGTAGATCTGCTCGGCACGGGCAAGGCCTTTGTCGAAGTGAACGGCGTCCCACGCGTAGAAGGCTTTCTTGGCGACGGCGAGTGCGGCCGGGCTCAGTTGTTGGACACGCGAGAGGCACTCCGTCAGGAGCGCTTCGGGGTCGTCCGCGACGCCGTTGACGAGGCCGATCTCCAGTGCCTCTGTCGCCGTGAGCGAGCGAGCGGTGAGTATGAGTTCGGCGGCGCGCTTCTGCCCGACAACGGCAGAGAGCGCGGCCATTGCGACCGGCGGAAATGCCGCAAGCTTGATCTCTGGAAAAGCGAAGACCGCATCCGTCGAGGCAAAGACTATGTCGCACATAAGCGCTAGTTCTGCGGCTCCGCCAAGGCAGTGACGACGCACAACGGCGACCAGCAGCTTGCGGCTGACAGCCATCGAGCGGATAACGACGTGGAACTTCCGAAGCATCACCGCTACCGAGCTCACTTCGTGGGCGGGGATATCGACACCGGCAGAGAAGGCACGCTCGGAACCAGCGAAGACGATGGTTGAAACAAGCGGGCGACGCTCCAGGTCGGCGAGCGCGGCGGCGAGTTCGTCCATCGTTTGAATATCAATAATGTTGAGCGGCGGATTGTTTAACGTGACGCGAGCAACCGCGCCGGTAACTTCGACGTTGAGGCGGGATTGTTGAGTATCGTTCATAAAGTGTCGTTCATAGATGTTTGCCAGCCATCCATAGTTAGTTGCGGATAAACCGCGAGGCCGAAACCTGCGCTGGCAACCGGCAACTGGCAACCGACAACCGCTACTTCGTCCAGAACCCTTCCCTGTCGTACTCGCGGATGGCCACGAGTTCCTCACGCGTTGGCGGGGTGGTTTCGCGTAGATCACTGGCGAGTCGCAGCGGCCATCCGGTGTTCGCGACGATGTCATCGACCGATACGCCAGGATGATGTGTCGAGAGGAACGCCTCTCCGTCTTCGCCGAACCGGAGCACACATTTTGTGGTGATCACCGCTGAGGGACCACCTCGCGGAAGCCCTACGCGCTCGCGCCATCCGGGGCCGTCGCCATTGCCAGGACTCGTGATGTACGAGACGCGCTTAGGCAGGCGTCGGCGCGAGTGATCGAGCAGCACGACAAACCGATGCGCGAGTGAGGCGATGTCGCATGCTCCCCCGGAGCCGGGAAGGCGGACGACGCCATCACCGCTACGTACCTCTGTTGAATTGAGATTGCCAGATCGATCGACCTCGGCGGCGCCAAGAAATCCGAGGTGGACGCGTCCGCTCTGCAACAAGCTCATGACGCCGATCATGTCGAGGCATTGCGTTGCGCCAAGAATGTTCGGCGGATCGGCCATGGTGTAGATCAGTTCCGCGGCGGGCGTAGTGCGGATGGCCCCATTTTCAAACAATCCGACGGCGTTGGGCGCGTGCGTGCGCTTGGCGACCACGAACGCGATCAGAGGCAGGCGCATGCCAACAAAGACGACCTCGTGGTCGCGGATTTCGCGCGCTGCGGCGGCGACCATAAGTTCGCCAAGAGTGTAGGTCGAGGTGGACATCTGCCAAGAGTTTACAAGAGACAGTTCTGATCGGATAACTGGTGCGTTGAGCGAACACAAAGAGTTTTAAAACAAGCAGCGGAAGAAAAGAAGTGTCATCCCGAGCGAGCGAGGGATCTGCTTTTTGCCGCTGCCGAAGACGAAGCAGATCCTTCGGTCGCGCCAAAAGTGAGCGCTCGCTCAGGATGACGCATCGGTTTCTTAAGTGACTTCGTAAGGAGTGAATGTCCCGCGTGCATGGCGCCACCCAAAGCTCGCGCCATATACTCAACCGGCAATTGTGAACCTGCAACTGACTACCAACAACTTACTACCGGCAACTGGTAACTGACTACCGACAACTGACTGCGGCAACTGGCAACCGTCTACAAGTTGATGGCCGATTTACGCACTTCGCCTATTGTGCTCAGCGGGTCCCTCGCGCTTTCTTTCGGCACAATCCATTTCGGCTCGTTCCTGATGATGTCGAGCAACAACTTCTTGTCTTCGGCATTCGGCAGCACTTCCTTCAGGTGTTCTTCGTATTCGCGATCGCCGAGTGGCTCGCCCGTTTTCGTGTGGAACTTCTGGCCGGCCCAACGTCCAATGTCGCGATTGAACTTGATGTGCGGCGCATACAGGCGTTCGTTGCCCGGCGCAAGGCAGAGGTTCAGACGATCGACGAGTTGCGCGACCTCGTCGCGATACAGCGAGCGGTTGTAGTCGTTGATGTCGTCCAGGTCGGGGCTGGTCTGGTTCCTGGGTTCGTCGTAGCGACCCTTCACACCCCAGACGTAAGCCCAGTGCGCGCTCGAGGAGTTATCCGTTCCGAAGAGGTCGTACGAGGTCGAGATCCATTTGTTCAGATACTTCTGGATCAGCCAACCCGGGATGATGCCTGCCTGCACGACGCGGCGCAGGCCGTCATTGCCGGTACCCATGTGAAATGCCTCTTCGCGAAGCATGTAGGACATCGAGCGCCCAAGTGGCGCGAAGGCTGAGAACTTCAGCATCTGCAACTGGAACTTGCCATCGCGATCGACAAAGTCTGTGTACGTGAAGAAGTCCAGCCAGTTGTCCACATCTTCGTTAAACGAGCCGAGCAAACGCCTATTTTCAAAGGCGCGGCGCTCGAGCATCTTCTGCGCCTCGACTTTGCCGGAGCTACCGAAGTACTCGACCAGCAGCGCACACATCTGCCATCCGTGACGCATTTCTTCGATCATCACGCGCGTGAGCGCTCTACGATCCCAGTCCGTGGGCGCAGTCTCGAACAAGTTGCGTTGCTGCTCGACAGAGGCAAACTCGGTGTCGCCCTGGTAGACAACCATGTTAAGCAGCGCATCCCGAATCTGCTGAGTAGGAATCTGGCGCAGGTTGTCCCACTTCCTGCGTCCCTTGTAGTGGCCGAACTCAATCTCCTCACTGTCAATCGCGCCATACAGCGTATCGAATTTGAAGTCGGCGATCTCGTCGCGATTGACCCCGATCTCTTTCCGCCAGTCGTCAAACAAACCAGCCCAGTCGGAGAAGTTTCCGATTTTCACAATGGAAGCCATAAAATCCTCTTCACACCAGCCGCCCCACGCGGCTGTACCTCAGGGCTAAAGCCCCGTTCCACCCTAAGGAGTTGCCCTTAGGGTTTTCCCCCCAGGAGTTACCTCAAGTGCTGTGCCCTCGGAGACTAATAACCCGCATTCCGACAGCACTTCACCCTCAGCGGCTAAAGCCGGCGTTCATTCAGTGCGACTTACGGAACGCCTGAAGGCGTGCCCCTTCAAACAATTGAGTTTGTCAAAACCTGTGAAGCCCTGCCCCACCGATCACATCTGCAGCCACACGGTTTTTAACTCCGTGTAGTGTTCGATGGCGTGCATTCCAAGTTCGCGGCCAAAACCGCTCTGCTTGTATCCGCCGAACGGAAGCGCCGCGTCCATCAATCCATAGGTGTTGATCCAGACGGTGCCCGCACGAAGCCGTCGCGACAGCGCATGAGCTTTCTTGACGTCGCGCGTCCAGATGGCTGCGGCAAGTCCGTAAGGATTGGCGTTGGCAAGCGCCACCACCTGCTCCACGTCGTCGAACGCGAGCGTAGCGAGCACGGGCCCGAATATCTCTTCTTGCGCGATTTTCATCTCGTTCTTCACGCCGCCAAAAACCGTGGGCTCGATAAAGTAACCGCTGCCATTCCCTATGCTGGCGCGCTGGCCGCCTGTCAGCAGCGAAGCGCCCTCGCTCTTGCCGGACTCGATGTAGCGAAGCACAGTTTTCATTTGCTCTTCGCTGACGATCGCGCCCAGGCGCGTCTTGGGGTCAAGCGGATCGCCGGGTTGCAGCTTCCTTGCGCGCGCGATTAGCTTTTCGACGAACTCGTCATGCACCTTCTGTTCGACGAACAAGCGCGAGCCCGCGGAGCAGACTTCACCCTTTCCATAAAAGATGCCGTTGATGGCACCCTTAACAGCACTGTCCAAGTCGGAGTCGGCGAAGACGATATTGGGCGACTTGCCGCCGAGTTCAAGCGTGATGCGCTTCAGCGTGTCGGCCGAGCTGCGCATGATCTCTTTGCCGACGACCGTCGATCCGGTGAACGCGATTTTGTCGATGCCGGCGTGCTGCACCAGAGCCTTGCCAGCCTCCGGCCCGCCGGTGACAATGTTCAGCACGCCAGCCGGAAAGCCTGCCTCAACCGCAAGCTGGCCGAGTCGAAGCGCCGACAGCGAAGTCCGTTCGGCGGGCTTTAGCACGATGGTGCAGCCTGTGGCCAGCGCAGGACCGAGCTTCCAACTCGCCAGCAGCAGCGGGAAATTCCACGCGACGATAGCGCCCACAACTCCCAACGGCTCACGAACCGTGTAGGTGAAAGCATTGTCAGAGGTGTTGACGGTCTCGCCGTGGATCTTGGTCGCCCAGCCAGCGAAGTAGCGGAAGACGTCCACGACCATGGGCAGGTCAACGTAACGCGACTCGAAGATCGGCTTCCCATTGTCCAGCGTTTCAAGTTCCGCGACCTCGTCAATGTTTCGTTCGATCAGGTCGGCAAACTTCCAGAGCAGGCGTCCGCGCTCGCTGGCAGACATGCGACGCCATGGACCGGCCCAATCGTCAAATGCGTTGCGGGCGGCAGCGACGGCGCGATCAACATCGGCGATGCTCGCGTCGGCCACCTGCGTCAGCACTTCGCCGGTAGCGGGATTGATGGAATCGAACGGCTTGCCAGAGCCCCCCACCCACTCACCGCCGATCAGGAGTTTGCCGGGTTCGATCCTTGCTTTCGTTGCTGTCAGCATCTCTCGTCTCTGAAGTTAGCTATTTCGCCGTAAACGTTGCCGGGCGCTTTTCAACGTAAGCAGCCAAGCCTTCCTTAGCGTCCTCGCTCTGGAAGAGAATTTGCTGGTTTTCGCGCTCGACTGCCAGCGCGGATTCCATCGGAATTTCCCATCCGGTCTGTACGGCGCGCTTGATGCGGCCGACGGCCTTCGCTGCCTTGTTTGGCGGACAGAACTGGCGCGCGTACTCCATGATGTTTTCCATGAAGTTGTCGCGTTCGAAGATGTCGTTGACGATGCCCATCTCCTTGCCTTCTTCGAAGGAGAAAGTGTTGCCGGTCACCATCAGTTCGATTGCCTTCGACTTGCCGACAATGCGCGAGAGGCGTTGAGTTCCGCCAGTGCCAGGCAGCACGCCAAGGTTCACTTCCGGCAAACCGATCTTGCCGGCATCCTTCCGTGCAATTCGCATGTCGGCCGCCATGGCGATCTCCAGTCCGCCGCCAACGCAATGGCCGTTGAGCGCAGCGATGACGAGCTTCGGGGTGTGCTCCAGGCGCAGCAGCATCTCGTTGGCGTGCAGACAGAAGTAGTACTTGAACGTCGGATCGACACTGGCCAGCATGCGAATATTCGCGCCGGCGGAGAAGAACTTATCCCCCGCGCCGGTGAGGACGATGACATAAACGTCATTGTCCATTCGCGCCTTCAGTATGGCTTCATCGAGCTGGCGATTCATCTCGTACGTATAGGTGTTCGCCGGAGGATCGTTCATTTCGATGACTGCGACACCCGCATCTGTGCGGTAGTTGACGACTTGCTTGTTTTCCGTTGAAGCCGGAGTGGTGGTGCTGGCCATGCGACGACTCCTTTGTGCTATCAGTTCGTTTCTCTCAAATCACTGCCTCAAATGCTTCGGCGTTGTAATGGCTTCGAGGCCTTGGCTGTGTTCGTGCAAGGCGAGAACAGTCCGCGAAGAAACGTGTCTCCCATCACCCGTGCCAACTCCCCGGCATCCCCGTCCATGAGCGGGTTATGCCAGGTATAAATCCAGTTGATCATGCCAAAAAGACTGAGCACCGCAATGCGGGTTTCGTCTCTTTCGTGATCCCCCGCTGGTTGGGCAGCCCTGGCAATGGCGCTCTGTTCCCCACGAACAGAGTTCCTGGCGCTTACGCGTGCGCTCACAGCACGTGAGCCGTTCGACGCGGCAGCAGAGCCAACGCCTTTCTCGCGCCGCCGCAAGTCTTCGATCAGGCCGAAGCAGATGCGGTAGTACTCGCGCTTGATGTCCTGAATCTCCTTGCCATAACCGCTCTTCAGCACGTCGGCCTCATGCGACAGTACCTTCATGGCTTGCATGTTCGCGAGGAAGTATTCGAGATGATTGCTGATGAAAACACGGACTCGCGCTTCGGGATCGACCACGGCCTGAAGCCGCTCACGAAGCCGCTGGATGATGGTGGTGAAAGTTTCTTTCTGTATGAGGTACAGCAGCTTCTCTTTGGATTCGAAGTAGTAGTACAGGCCTGCAAGCGACATTCCGCTCACGCGTGACAGGTCGCGCATGGAAGCTCCTTCGTATCCCTTTTCGTAGAAGACGGCCGTGGCGTGTGTCAGGATTTCACCAAGCCGGCGGTCAAATCGAGTGTCGCCATGCGGCGGGGTGAGTGGGGGCATAGAGCGCGATTGCGCAGAAGGCGACTCCGTTACATGTGCGGAGACATCGGCTCCGGCAACGGCCTGGTGCGCGCGGCCCTGTGCTGTGTTGCGTTTTAAACCCAGCGGAGGCATCTTGCTGACCTTTGCGGTTTCTTGTGCGTGATGATCGAGCGAACCGAGAGCCCACAATCTCGGATTTTCGAACGTTCGTTCGATTCTATTGGATGTGCATCAAGAGTCGCAAGTTGCAGAAATACGTGCGTGCTCCGCTCCAAGCACGCCGATTTGCGAATCGACCTGCTCGAGTACACGCCTGGCACAAGCGTCGTTTACTCATCCGGCCACGCTCTCCTGCTGCATGGCTGCGCTCACGGTAGGTGGCAACATCCGTTTTCACCGGGGCAACTAATCGCATTAGCATCCATTGCAGGGCTTGAGCCCACCTGAGGGTCTGATGGCAACATTCATTAAAGACGTCCAAGAAATACGCGAACGCGCGATGCGCAAAATTGAAGACGGCCCAGTCACGGAAGGTTACAGGATTGATAAGGATCGTGCCGTTCAGATTTTGAACGAGGCGCTCGCCACCGAAATCGTTTGCGTCCTGCGATACACGCACCATTACTTCATGGCCACCGGCGTTCACGGTCGCACAGTGGCGAATGAATTCAAGGAACACGCCGACTCCGAACGCGAGCATGCCGACGAAATCGCCGAACGGATCCAGCAACTCGGCGGAAAGCCGGACTTCAATCCGGCATCGCTGCTGCAGCGTTCCGTTGCCCAATATGTGGAGGGCGAGACTCTGGGGGACATGATTCGCGAAGACCTGATCGCGGAGCGCACCGTCATTGAGGTCTACCAGGAGATGATTCGCTTCTTCGGCGATGCCGATCCGACGACACGACGAATGCTGGAGCACATCCTGGAAGAGGAAGAGGAGCATGCGTCGGATCTTTCCGACCTGCTCTACATCGTCAACCCGCAGACCGGAGAAACCGAGGGTCGCGATCCTGGGACAAACGCGCTAAACCTGAAAAGCGCTCAGAATAGCGGGAATCGCGAACTTGACACGAGCCAGAATATCGCTGTCAAGCGCCAGGAACCTGAGCCATTTGCCGGACGTGGAACGGTTCAGCCGCCTGCATCGAATTCGCCCGGAGTTGGCGGGCGCACAATGAACCGCCGGGGCACACCGCACCTGGTTGACGAGCTAGACGAGGCCGATGCTGCCGAGTCTCCGAATGTGGGGGCCAGCACGGGCACAAATCGCTCGCCGAAGATCTTGCAGAAAAATCGAAAGAGCAAGCGGGCAGCGTAGCGCCTTTCATGTCAAGCGGAAGAGGGGCGCATAACACGTCCCGCTCGGCTTCGCCATTACTGCGGTTGTCACTCGGCCAGAAGAATGCGCTGCACCATGCTCCGGCTCCACACACACAAACGCCTCCGGCGCACCGGAGGCGCTGAAGCACTTCCGCGATCAGTTGTTGATGTTCGCCATCAACTGTTCGACTTCGGCCTTAGCCTCGCCAGTCAGCGGCAGCAACGGCAGACGTCCGACACCGCCGAAGTAGCCGTTAAGGTCCATCGCGTACTTCACGCCGGGGATGGTGAGTTCGCCGACGATGCGCACGGCGGCTTTCGCAATGCGTTCCTGCTTTTCCTGCGACAGCTTCATGTCGCCATCTTTGAACGCCGCATAGATCTCGTAACATGCGGTGGGTGCAGCATCGGCGAATGCGAGAATGGCGCCGACCG
Organism: Clostridia bacterium; assembly: GCA_035561135.1. Classification (NCBI taxonomy): domain Bacteria; kingdom Bacillati; phylum Bacillota; class Clostridia; species Clostridia bacterium. Next base: position 33,832 of record DATMYA010000061.1, on the reverse strand, counting down.
CGCCAACCTGCAACGATGCGTACAGCTTCTGCGCCGAGCCAACAAGCACCTGGAACCCGACTTCTTTCTGCCGCATTTTCAAGTTGCCAACCATCTGCACGCCCGAGGACGACGGCTTCACCGATGACGTGGCCAGGGCCGCTGCGGGGATCACTTCTCCGGCTGCCGCTGCCGACACAGACGCAGTTGCCTTCTTCATCATGCGGCCGGTGACAGGCTCGAAGCGCTCGGTGACGGTCGCCGCGCGCTTGATGTGCCGCGTGTTGTCGATCATCATCTTCACTTTCTCTATAACGCCGCAAGACTCCTTGATGGCAGCAATCTGCGGGTGCTCGGCAAGCTGGACGACCACATCGGCCGGAATGTCATAACCGGTGGACTGCGGGAAGTTGTAGATGATGAGCGGCAGCGGCGAGCGATCGGCGACGGTGCGATAGAAGGCCAACGTGTTCTCCGGCTTGGTTTGCGCCTTGTAGTAGTGCGGCGTACGAATCATGGCGGCGTCATACCCAAGCTCGGCCGCATACTCAATCAGGCGCAAGGTCTCGATCGCCGACTCGATGCCGCATCCGGCAATCATGACCTTCTCGGCCGCAGCACTTTCAATCGCCGTCTTCAAAACGTCCCGCTTTTCCTGGTCGCTGAGCATGAGCGCTTCGCCCGTCGATCCCTGCACCACGATTCCGCTGATCGGCGTCCTGGAGTAGCGCTCAACGTTGTGCTCGAGCTTTTTGTGATAGACCTGTCCGTCGGGATAGAACGGCGTCGTGATCGGGGGAAAGATTCCGTTGAGCAACATTGAAGGCGAGTCCTAAAGAGAATTGATGACCGTCTAGCATACTGTTTTCGGAACGAACATAGAAGAGAGCTACAGCCACCGTCGAGCTACTGAGCCAAGCAACTCAAAACTTCATCAGCTCCGTAGCTCTGCATTACTTGGGAGGTGCCTGCGCCAGAATGCGATCCAACACCTTCGGATCACTCGGCAATAGGCCTGATTTCGCAACTCGCGGAGTCATGATCACCCAGTTTGGATAAATCGCAAAAGCGCGCTTGAACAGCGGCAACGCCTCGTCAAGACGGCCCATTTGCGCGAGAGCCTGTGCGTGCCAGTACGTCATCTCGGCCAGGCGGCTAGGGTCAACCCCCTCAACGCCGGAGGCCAGTTTCTCAGCCGCTCCGTACTCGCGCAGTGCGCCCTCATTGTCCTTGTGCTCCACCGCGAGATCGCCGGCATTCATGTGGTTGTAAGCGCGTTGCAGAGTGATAAGGCGACGCAACTCTTTCAGCGGCTCGGGGCTATCTTCCACGCGCAGGTCGAAGACGCGGTCTTCCCACGGACGCCCGCTCGCTTTCGCCTTCACCACGATGATGGCCGCCGACTGCCGTCCGCGAGCGTCACCACCAGCGGCCTGTGCTGCGTCGAGTGCTGCGAGCATGCGGTCGGCCAGATCGCCCTTTGCCTGACGGAAGGCGGCTGCCATGGCCGGCCATATCTTGCCGTTCAACATCATGTTGGCTTGGACGGTGAAGTTCTCGCCAACGATGTGTCCGGCCTCGCCAACGCATTTCGTACCGGTATGTGCTGCGACGCGACCCTGCGCATCCACCATCCCGACTTGTCGAACGTCGCGCCCGTCATCGGCGGCGACCAACCCTTTCAGCACATCCGGCGCACTGCGCCCAGCCCTCATCAGATCGAGCCCGAGCTTACCGTAGCTGGGGTCGACAAACGACTGCGTCGCAACCGCACCGACGCCGGCCTCCGCCCAAGGCACGCTCGAGCCCACGGAAAACCAGTGCGACTGCACCGCTACGCCCAACTCGCCCGTCTGCGGATCTCGCGCAACGATGGAGAACGTATGCGCAAATTCAGACGGCCTGGGCTGCTGCGCGCAGAGAAGAAGGGACGACAACAGAACGGAACAGACTGCGACGGCGCGAGCGAAAGTTCTCATGTTCACCTCGTGGCGGAACGGATTGTATCGCAACCAGAGGAAACGAGAAGGGGCATCGCTGACGATGCCCCTCAGTTCCACATTCGCCGCAGCTTACTTCGCGACAGCCTTCCGTCCCGCGTGCAGTTCCTGAAGGTTCTGGACAGTAACAACGCCACGCTGCAATACGGGGATACCATCCACGGCAGCACGCGCAGCTGAGAGCGTCGTGATCGTAGGGATGCGCGCAACAATGGCGGCCCGCCTGATGGCCTTCTCGTCGAACCAAGGCTCTATTCCGTGCGGCGTGTTGATGATGAGCTGAATGCGCTCGCCCTTAATCAGGTCGACGACATTCGGACGCCCTTCCTTCACTTTGTAGACGCGCTCAACCTGCATGCCCGTTCGTTCCAGCACATCGGCCGTGCCGTGCGTAGCCACAAGCTTGAATCCGAGGTCGACAAACTTGCGAGCGACGTCCGCCACGTTCGGCTTGTCTCGATCTTCAACGCTGATGAAAATGGTGCCCTTCGTCGGCAGTGTTTGCCCTGCGGCGATCTGCGCCTTGGCAAACGCTTCGCCAAAGGTATCCGCAACGCCCATCACTTCGCCGGTAGAGCGCATTTCCGGCCCGAGGACCGTATCAACGCCAGGGAATTTGTTCCATGGAAAGACCGGAGACTTTACGTAGTGGCCGGCACCAGTGTTGAGGTCGCTCACTTCTCCGCGATTCGCGCGAGCGACGTTTTCCGGCAGGAACTCGCGCAGCTTCCGTCCGGTCATCAGTCGTGCGGCGATCTTCGCCAGGGGCACGCCAGTCGCCTTCGAAACATAGGGCACCGTGCGCGATGCGCGTGGGTTCACCTCAATCACATAAACCGTGTCGCGCTGGATCGCGTACTGCACGTTCATCAGTCCGACAACCTTCAGCGCTCGCGCTAGCTTATACGTGTGCTCGCGGATCGTGTTCAGCGAGCGTTCAGAGATATCGACCGAGGGCAGCACGCAAGACGAATCGCCGGAGTGAATGCCGGCCTCCTCGATATGTTCCATAATGCCGCCGATGACGACATCCTCGCCATCGCTGATGGCGTCAACGTCCACCTCCGTCGCCTCTTCCAGGAAGTGATCGATGAGAATAGGACGGTCCTGCGAATACTCGACCGCTTCCTTCATGTAACGGACAACCGCCTCGTCATCGTAGGCGATGACCATGGCGCGTCCACCTAGCACGTACGACGGCCGCACCAGTACCGGGTACCCAATCCGATTCGCGACGGCAACGGCTTCTTCGACTGAAACAGCCGTGCCCCCCGGCGGTTGGGGAATTTTCAGCTCATCCAGCAGCTTGCCAAAACGCTTGCGATCTTCTGCGAGGTCAATTGACTCTGGCGACGTTCCGATGATGGGTACACCGGCAGCCTTCAGCGGCAGCGCAAGGTTCAGCGGCGTCTGTCCGCCGAACTGCACAATCAGGCCGACTTCCGCGCCGCCCTGCGACTCATGCTCGTAGATGGCCATAACGTCTTCAAACGTGAGTGGCTCAAAATACAGGCGGTCGCTGGTGTCGTAATCCGTCGAGACAGTCTCGGGATTGCAGTTGACCATGATTGTCTCGTAGCCGTCGTCACGCAGCGCGAATGCCGCATGGCAGCAGCAATAGTCGAACTCGATTCCCTGCCCGATGCGGTTCGGCCCACTGCCGAGGATCATGACCTTCTTCTTTGCGGTTGGCGCGGCCTCGTCCTCTTCCTCGTAGGTCGAGTACATGTACGGCGTATAGCTCTCAAACTCCGCTGCGCAGGTATCGACGCGCTTGTACACCGGAGCCACGCCGTGCTGTTTTCGCAACTGCCGAACCCTCTCGGCACCGCCGTTCGGGATATGCCACACCTCGGAAATACGAGCATCGCTGAAGCCCAAGCGCTTCGCCTCGCGCAACGTGTCGGCATCGATGGCGTCGAGCGATGTGTTCTCCAACTCAATCTGCGCGTCGGAGATTTCTTTCAACTGGTAGAGGAACCAGGGATCGATGCCGGTAATTTTTGCGACTTGCTGCACCGTATGTCCGTTGCGCAGCGCGTAACGCAGATACCGTAGCCGCTCGGGATGCGGCGTTACCAACCGCTTTGTAACGATCTTCGGCTCGATCTTTTCCGAGCCAAGCCGCTTGCCGGTTTCAAGCGATCGAATGCCTTTCAGCAGCGCTTCCTTGAATGTGCGTCCAATCGCCATTGCCTCGCCGACGGACTTCATCTGCGGGCCAAGCGTCTCGTCGGTGCCAGGAAACTTCTCAAACTGCCATTTCGGGATCTTCACGACAACATAGTCAAGCGTAGGCTCGAAACACGCGGGAGTCTTGCGCGTGATGTCGTTCGTGATCTCATCAAGCGTGTAGCCGACTGCGAGTTTCGCTGCGATCTTTGCAATCGGAAATCCCGTAGCTTTCGACGCCAGCGCGGAAGAGCGCGAAACGCGAGGATTCATCTCGATGATGACCATGCGTCCATTCGACGGATGTATGCCGAACTGAATGTTGGAGCCGCCCGTCTCAACTCCGATCTCGCGGATGACCTTGAGAGCCGCATCGCGCATAGCCTGGTACTCTCGGTCGCTGAGGGTCTGCGCGGGTGCCACGGTGATGGAATCGCCGGTGTGCACGCCCATGGGATCGAAGTTCTCGATCGAGCAGATGACGATGACGTTGTCGGCCATGTCGCGCATCAATTCGAGTTCGTATTCCTTCCAACCCAGCACGCTCTCTTCGATCAACACTTCATGCACGGGCGAGAGGTCGAGTCCGCGCGCCAGCAGTTCCAGCAACTCTTCACGGTTGTAGGCGATGCCGCCGCCCGACCCACCGAGCGTGAACGACGGACGCAGCACGACCGGAAACCCGAGCTTCGTGCTGAAGTCGAGGCCATCGCGAAGATTGTTCACCAGCGCTGAACGCGGCACATCGAGCCCGATGCGCGTCATCGCATCCTTGAACATCAGGCGATCTTCGGCCTTTTTGATTGCCTCAAGCTGCGCGCCGATCAGCGTGACGTTGTACTTCTCCAGCACGCCGGAGTCGGCCAGTTCAACGGCGAGGTTGAGCGCCGTCTGTCCGCCGACGGTAGGCAGAATCGCAAATCCGTTGCCGACGCCGCGCTGCACCTCCTGTTTAATGATCTCTTCCAGGTAGGTGCGCGTAAGCGGCTCGACGTAGGTGCGGTCGGCCATCTCGGGGTCGGTCATGATCGTGGCCGGATTGGAGTTCACCAGCACCACTTCATAACCTTCGTCCTTGAGCGCCTTGCAAGCCTGTGTGCCCGAGTAATCGAACTCGGCCGACTGGCCGATTACGATCGGCCCGGAACCGATGATGAGGATCTTCGAAATGTCGTTTCTTCTAGGCATGTACGAGTTCTTAAATCCTTGATCAACTCTTTCGTCTTAGTTTCTGGTTATCATTTGAGGAGCGAATCAGCAGTTCCTCGACGTTAGAACGTCATTCTGGAAGTTAGCCTCTCAACTTCTTTGAAAACGCTTCTTCAGCCGCGTCGACTCTCGACTTCATTGGAAGAGACTTATTCCAGCAGTAGCGACTCTCAACTTCCTGAAAAGGCTTCTTTCTTTCAGCCGGGCCGACTCTCAACTTCTTTGCAAGAGGCTGCTTTCAGCACCCCTACGCTCAAATCTTTGAAGGCGCGCCCCTTCAGCCGCGTCGACTCTCAACTTCATTGGAAGAGACTTATTCCAGCAGTAGCGACTCTCAACTTCCTGAAAAAGGCTTTTTTCTTTCAGCCGGGCCGACTCTCAACTTCTTTGCAAGGGGCTTCTTTCAGCGCCCTACGCTCAAATCTTTGAAGGGGCGCGCCTTCAGGCGCGCCAACGGCAGCCTGACGCTCCAGCGCCTTTAGGCGCTGAGGGCCTGGGTCCTTCACTAAACCAGGAAACGCTGAACAATAGGGAAACTCTATCGCGGCATTGCAAAGCCGCCTCTTCACCGGATTCGAATAAACGTACTGTACATGCTTCTCGTAATCAGCATCATCCCTGATCCGGTGATCGGTGAAGCTCTTCTGCCACACTTCCATGTTCGATCCCAGTTCCCTCTTGGCTCTGAAGGAGAACCCGCCCTTGATGAACTGGATCGACTTCTCCAAAGTTCCGACAGGCGATATGAGCAGATGGAAGTGCTCCGGCATTAACACAAACTCATGGAGAAGATAAGCTGATGGCCGGTAGTGCAAAAGCGTCTCGATGAACAAACTCGCCCAGGGTCGTGCTAGAAACAACGGACGCCGCTGCCACGTCTGCGCCGTGACAAAGTACGTTTGCCCATTGTTCCTGACCGGTTCTCGTTGCGGCCTCAAAACAGTCCCTCGGCGGCTAAAGCCGCCCTTCCATGCACTGACTTGCGGCACGCCTAAAGGCGTGCCCCTTCAAAGAATCGACTTCTTCAGCAGCCCATGTAGCCGCTCGCCCTCTGAAAAGGAACCTTACTTTCCCTTCCATTCCTCCATCATCTTCACGAAGTCCCCAAACAGGTAGTGGGAATCATGCGGGCCTGGTGAGGCTTCCGGGTGGTACTGCACGCTGAACAGCGGATAAGAGCGGTGACGCATGCCCTCCAGCGTGTTGTCGTTCAGGTCCACGTGCGTCAACTCGACTTCGCTCTGCTTCAGCGAATCGGGATCGACGGCGAAGTTGTGGTTGTGCGCCGTAATCTCGACCTTGCCGGTCGTCAACTGCTTCACCGGATGGTTGCCGCCGTGGTGTCCAAACTTGAGCTTGTAGGTTTTGCCGCCGAGTGCGAGTCCGATTAACTGGTGTCCGAGACAGATGCCGAAGATCGGCACGCGTCCAGCCATCTTTCGGATGCTCTCCTGCGCGTACGTCACCGGCTCGGGATCTCCGGGGCCGTTGGATAGAAAGACTCCGTCGGGCTTCATCGCCAGGACGTCTTCCGCGCTGGTCGAGGCCGGAACGACGGTCACATCGCAACACGAGCCAACCAGCTTGCGCAGGATGTTGTGCTTAATTCCAAAATCGTAGGCAACGACTTTATGCTTCGCCTCGACGGGCGCGACGATGCGTCCCGGCTCGATCTCGCCCTTCTCCCAGCGGTAGGCCTGCGGAGTCGTGACGACCTTCGCCAGATCGGTGCCATCCATCTTTTTGATCGAGCGCGCTTTCGCCACCAGTTTGTCAACGTCGTGCTCGATGGTGGAGATAACGCCGCGCATCACGCCGTGGTCGCGCAAATGACGTACGAGCGCTCTCGTGTCGATGTCCGCAAGCACCGGAATCTTGTAGCGCTCCAGGTATTCATCGGCAACTTGCTGCGAGCGCCAGTTCGAGGCCACGCGCGAGAACTCACGCACGATCAGGCCCTCAATGTAAGGCTTGCCCGCCTCCTCGTCTTCCGGAGTGGTGCCGTAGTTTCCTATCTCTGGGTTCGTAAGAACGACGATTTGCCCGGCATAGGAAGGGTCGGTGAAGATTTCCTGATAGCCGGTGATGGAGGTGTTAAAAACTACTTCGCCGTAGCACTCGCCTGCTGCGCCGTAGCCTTTGCCGCGGAAGATTCGTCCATCTTCCAGCGAAAGGATTGCTTGCATCTTGTCTCCGGGGAGTGGATTTTATCGATTTTAGCAGCAAATCTGCTCTGCGCACGAATGTAATGACAGCAACTCACTTATGCACCCTACTGAATGCTTATGCATGTTGAGCTATGAGCGTCTGAGCTTCTGAGCCACTGGGCGAAGAACAACGGCGGGAGAGATATTAAGAGTTCAGCAGCTCAGTTCGTGATCGCCGGAGTTCGACGCACCCACTCCGTGCTGGTCAATTGCTTCAGCATGAAATCCGCAACGTCGGCGCGGTTGATCCAAGTTCCCAGCCCCAGGCACAGATCATCGCCAACGCGATATTTGCCGGTACGAGGCCCGTTGCGCAGTGCCGTTGGCCGAATGATCGTCCAGTCGAGGCCGCTGGCCTTGATCTCCGCTTCTTCCACTTCCTTGTCGTTATATGTCCAGCTCAGAAAAACTGAAATCATCGCCCGCAGAGCTGGCGAAGCGAGCGACCGGCTTTCTGCCACGCCGTATGCACTCTCCATGATGAAGCGCCGCACCCCATGCTTCTGCATTGCGGAGACGATGTGACGCCCAGCGCGCGACTGCACCTGCTTCCCCGCAAACGGCTTCACCCCGAGGCAGGAGAGCACGGCCTCAGCGCCGATAACCACCTGCTCCACGGCCGGGGGGTCGAGCACGTCCCCCTGCACGATGCGCAGCTTGGGATGCGCGATGGTCATGCGCGCCGGGTTACGAGCTAGTGCCGTGACTTCATGTCCGGCATGGAGTGCTTGCTGCGTTAGCGCAAGTCCGGTCGGCCCTGTCGCGCCGAAGATGACAAGCTTCATTTCTGTCCGCCAGTGGGTTGCGTGGGCCTTGGTCGCGGATCGGCTGCGCCGCCATCCCAAACCACCTTGTACGAACCATCAGCCTGCTTCCGCCATACGGTCAGGTAATTTCCTTCCAACTTCGCGGGCTGGCCGTCTCTAACGGTCTCCCTGGTCCATCGCCCACTCGTGTATCCCATCGTACTGTCGGGAAACAACTCTCCACGTATGGGCTCCCAGGTCAGCTTGAAATTGGGATCGGACCATTGCGGTGCCAGAGCCGCGCGCACCGCGTCTTTGCCGCTGACAGGTCTTTCACGATCCAGAACAACGTTGTCGGCCATGAATTCCATCCAGCCGTCAATGTGCTTTTCCTGGGTAGCTTTGTTGAAGTTCCGGTCAGCCTGGAAGAGGACCGCTTCGGGCCCGCTCTGCGCGAGCGCCAGGCACGTCAGTATCAGACAAGCAAAGCACACGGCCAGCAGCGACAGACGGCGAAGAGCTCGCATCGATCCTCCTGTTCGTTTGTTCTTGGCCTTTTGTGGAACAAACTCGCAAATCAACCGCTAACGAAGCTTACCGAGTTTCTCAACTGGCCAGTAAACGAAGACAGCTTTGCCGTAGATATAGCGCTCGTTTACGGGGCCAAACTCTCGGCTATCGCTCGACATGTTTCGATGATCGCCTAGCAGGAAATAGGAGTGCGGAGGAACTGTAACCTCAGCATACGAGCGCTCGTCCGCGTACTCCTCGGGAACGTAGCGTTCCGCAAGTCGCGCTCCATTGACGTAGACACGTCCATCGTCTATGACAATTCGGTCGCCGGCGACCCCGATCACGCGTTTGATGTAGCTCTTTGAAACGTCTCTAGGATATCGGAACACGACGACGTCGCCGCGCTCAATGGGCTCCCAGCGATACACGTACTTGTTGATGAAGATGCGCTCCTGGTCAAAAAGCCCAGGCATCATGCTGGTGCCTTCCACCTTCACCGGCTGGTACAGGAAGATGATGATGAAGGCGGAGACCGCGACCGAGATGATGAGATCGCGCAACCAGACGAGCCATTGGGTACTGAGCCTAGTGCCGCCCACAGACGGAAGGGCACCGGTGTTTTCTTCGGCGCTGCCGCGATTCGATGTAGGAGACTCGTTCATCTACGTATCTGATTCTAAGTCCAACCAAGGCGGCGCGCAAAGGAACAGCTCTGGGGCGGAAACTTCCAGTTCGCCGACCAGAAGCTCACTAATGAAATCGCATCCATACGCTCAGAACCCGCATATTTCCCTCGGTTTCGACATCTTCAGCAGCCTATCCAATCGCAGATTTCTACTGTCCAGAACTGACCACCGCTGCTTGCAGCGCCTAAGGTGCAGTTGACGAGTACCCATAATCTGGGTATAAAAGCGTACTCGCGCTTCCGCTCTTGCTTCAGATACATAGTCTTAGGAGCGGCGGTCGTACGGGGCATGGGAATTTTGTTCCGCGCATTCCCGAGTAGCTACACTTGCGGGTGCAACCCTAATGACCAAGAAAGTTCCAGTAAAACTTAAAGTGTCAGCCTCTAAACCAAGTAAAGCCAGCCAACTTAGGACGAAGAGCCCTGCGCTGAAGAAAGACGTACTTCCGGTGGCAGACACACATGCGCGGCTGGCGCGGAACGCCGCCGACGAGGGTCTGTATAAGCAGACCGTCCACAGCTACGAGCAGGCGCTCAAAGCACTGCAGACGCAGAAGTTCGACCGGGCTAAGGTGCTACTGGAGAAGGTGATTGCCGGCGGCCCTCGTGAACTGGTTGACCGGGCAACGATGCACTTGAACATCTGCAATCAACAACTGGGACGTGTTTCGACAAGTTTCAAGACGCCCGAGGAGCACTACGATTACGCGGTTTCGCTCATGAATATGGGTGACTACGTTACGGCGCGCGAGCATCTCGAAAAACTCATGCGCGACCACCGCAGCCTCGATTTCGTCTGGTATGGACTGGCAATTCTTGAATGCCAGACCGGGCACTCTCCTGAGGCTCTGAACTACCTGGCGGAAGCCATAAGGCTGAACAAGAACAACCGTTTCCAGGCGCGAAACGACTCCGATTTCAGAAATCTGGCGGACGACCCGCGGTTTACGGAATTGCTGTACCCTGAGAACGGCTCAACTTTCTGAGGCGTTGTTGCGCCGATCCCCCTCGGCGTACGCTTCAACGATCCCATGGCTGATAGCTCGACGGTGAACACGGACGAACGTGTGCTGAAGGTGGTTGCCATCGGCGGAGGTACAGGCTTATCCGCCGTGCTTCGCGGGCTCAAGCACTACGTTCCGCGCCCCGGCGAGAAACCCAGCGAGCTCTCAATTTCGCGGCTCGCAGCCGTGGTTTGCGTCACCGATGATGGCGGGTCCAGCGGACGGCTTCGCAAAGAACTGAACGTCCCTCCGCCCGGCGACATTCGCAACTGTATGGTCGCGCTCGCCGAAGATGAAGCCCTGCTCTCAAGGCTCTTCCAGTACCGATTCTCAGAAGGCGAGGGTCTGGAGGGTCATAGCTTCGGCAACCTGTTCCTCACGGCGCTGGCACGCATCACCGGCGACTTCGCCGAAGCCGTTAAGCTCTCCTCTGCCATCCTGAAAAGCTGCGGCGAGATATTCCCGGCCAGCACGACCGACGTTCAACTCGACGCCGAGATGTCCGACGGCTCTCGCGTACGCGGCGAAACCAACATCACGGCGAGTCAGAACCGTATCGTGCATCTGCGCCTGGTGCCCGCCAATGCGCGTCCGTTGCCCCAGACGCTTTTGGCCATTGCCGAAGCAGACCTCATCACGATTGGCCCCGGATCACTGTTCACCAGTCTCGTTCCGAACCTGCTCGTGCGGCAGGTGTCGAATGCAATCGCGGCATCAGCGGCGACCAAGGTTTACGTCTGCAACATCATGACGCAGGTGAATGAAAGCCTTGGGCTCACGGCGGCGGACCACATGACCGCGTTGTTCGAGCACGCCGGACGCAAGGTCTTCGATTACGCGATGCTGAATGGCACTCCGGTGCCGGAAGACGTTCGGGCAAAGTACGCGCTGGAAGGCTCGACACCCGTCGTGCACGATCTGGACCGTATTCGCGCGCTCGGCGTGGAATGTGTCGTTGGCGATTACCTCGACAACAGCGGACTGGCACGGCACGACATCGCGAAAATCGCTCGTGATCTGCTCTCGCTTGCCGTGCGCGGACGTCGGGCAGCGTCACTCTCCAGTTAGTCCCTGCGCTGCCGCCTGCGCGGTACAATGTCGGCAATGCCAAGCCAGAAAAAGAGCCACTCGAATCGCGGTCGTGTCGCTCCTGTGAATTCGCAACGCTTCGCCATCGCCATCCTTGCCGCGGGCAAGGGCACCCGCCTGAAGTCCCAGCACCCCAAGGTGCTGCATGAGATTGCGGGGAGGCCGTTGCTTGGCCACGTCATTGCCGCGGCTTCCGCCGTTGTGCCCCCCTCGGACATCTTCGCCATCATCGGCCATGAAGCCGACCGCGTGCGCCGTGCCGTAGATTCGACCGGCGTGAACTTCATCGAGCAGAAGGAACAACGAGGCACCGGGCATGCCATCATGCAATGCCGCGATGCGCTGCGTGACTACGACCATGTGCTCGTGCTCTCCGGAGACGTGCCGCTTATCCGCCCGGAAACGATTGCGAAAGTGCGCGAAGCGCACCTGCACCAACAGGCGGCGATGACCATTCTGACGGCGCAACCACCCGATCCTTTCGGCTACGGACGTATCTTGCGCCTCAAGCACGATGGACGGGAGACTGATCACGTGTCCGCCATCGTCGAGCAGAAATCGTTGTTGAACAATCAAGTCGCGCTCGCCGAAGTGAATAGCGGCATTTACGCGTTTGCCGTTGCCCCGCTGTTCAGGAATATCGACCGCCTCAGCACAGACAATCCTCACCACGAGTTCTATCTGACTGACATGGCCGCGATCCTCGTCGGCGGAGGCGAATCCGTGCTGGCCGTGCGGTCGGATGATTGGCAGGAGGTGCTTGGGGTAAACACGCGTGCGGAACTTGCATATCTCGATAGCCTGCTGCGTGCGCGTAAGTGTCAGCAACTGATGAACGCCGGAGTTTCGATCTTCAAGCCGGAGACCTGCGTCATCGATGCAGAAGTGACCGTTGGCCCTGACACTGTGATTGAGCCGTTCGTGCAACTGCTTGGCTCCACTTCAGTCGGTAGCGAGTGTCGCCTGCGCTCGTATTCCGTGGTCACAAACAGCCGCATCGCGGACAACGTTCTCATTCGCCACGGATGCATTCTCGAAGACGCTACGGTTGAGTCCGGCGCGATACTCGGGCCCTACTCGCACCTGCGGCCCCAGAGTGTGATTGGCGAGAACGCGCACGTTGGAAACTTTGTGGAGACGAAGAAGACGAAGCTCGGGCGCGGCGCAAAAGCGAATCACCTGACGTATCTTGGCGACGCGGAGATTGGCGCCGGGGTCAACGTGGGCGCCGGGACCATCACCTGCAACTACGATGGAGTGAACAAGCACACGACGGTAGTGGAAGAGGGCGCCTTCATCGGCAGCGATACTACGCTGGTAGCGCCGGTGCGTGTCGGCCGGGGAGCGTACGTCGGAGCGGCGTCTTGCATAACGCAGGACGTGCCAGAAGACTCTTTGGCAATCGCGCGTGGTCAACAGGTGGTGAAGGACGGGTGGGCAAAGCGGAGGCGGGAAGAGCGCGGCAAAGCGGGCAAAGCTTGACCGTCAGCTAATGCCTCTCTCGTCGTTGGCCTGGAAAAGGGCTTCGCACAAATCGTGCGTTTCCGCCCGCACTAGTTGAACGTGTACGACGGAGTAAGGACTGGCCAGAAACTTGAATCGCAGTGTCCAGATGCCCTGGGCGCAATCCACCTCCAGGGTGTGTTCGTCGTTGTGCCAACGGAAAAAGGTCTGCTGCGCGCGCTGGAACAGCGACTCGAGTTCCGCGGCGTCCAGTGACACACGGAAGATATTTCCAACCGTCTGACCGCGATGGATCAGCACAAGATCGCGCGACGTTCCGAACGGTGCAACACTCAACGTGTCGTTCGGGTCTTCCTTGATGCGCCTGAGGATATCTCCGGCGACGATGCCCTCGGCCTCCCATTGCATGTCGGCGCGCTCCATGATCTCGACTGTCTGGCCGCCGGGAATCTTGGCTTCCACTACGCGTCCACCTTCGTCGAAGGTCATTTCGTCCTGAAGGATGAGCAGTGCCTGCTCGATGCACGACCCCTCCCAGCCGGACTGCATGGACATTTGTCCATCGCGATCGACGGAGATGCGTCCGCATTCCGGACACCACCATAACTGTCCTTCGGGTGCGAGGTTTTCCATTTTCTCGAACGAGCCGGATATGAGGGGAGTAGGGGACGAAGGCCCAGTGCTGCTCATTTCCAATACATCATCCCACAGCAGCACACAGTTGAGCAAAGCAGCAACCCGCGCCCTCTTCAACACAGGCCACCGCGAACGCCTGACAGCGTAGAAGCGGCCACCTTCGGGATAAGCCTTCGTTGTTACAGCTCTGCGGGCAGAACCTGCACTGTTCCGGATCCGTCGCAGACTTCGCAATCGCAATACGTGAGGCCACAAGTCTTGCAATCTTCGGCAGTGAGCGCAGGCTGTTGCTCCATCCCTGCCGGAGCGGCACCGGTTTCAGGAGAATGCTTGATGTCCGTCATGGCGAAAGAGTGCCAGTTCTCTACTACGTCAGGCCATGACGCGCGTCACTGCCCTGTTGTGACGTAGCTTTGCCTTCGAGCTTTGGCTTCCCTCACTTGCGAATTCGCTACACAGTTGAGGGATGCAGATGGCCCACCCCTCGCCGGTTTTCAACCTGCGCCTTCGTGAATACTCCTACGATTTCAGTTCCGCAGTGTATGCATTTCCCGTTGCGAATCTCGTTCGCCAGGATTGCGTGCCACGAGCGCCGAACAATACGGCGCTTGCATCCGGGGCATATGGTGTCTCCACCGTCGCTGAAGATATTGCCTTCGTAGGCGTACTTCAGTCCCATGTCCAACGCGAGCTTGCGCGCTTTATGCAAAGTTTCAGGCGGAGTTGCAGGCTTGTCCATCAGCTTGAAATCGGGATGGAATGCCGTGAAGTGCAGCGGCACATCGTCGCCGAGGTTTTCCAGCACCCAGTCGCATAGCTGTTTCAGTTCTTCGTTGTCATCGTTCAGCGTCGGAATGACCAGGTTGGTGACTTCGAACCAGACGTTCGTCTCGTGACGAAGCCAGCGCAAGGTTTCGAGCACCGGCTTTAAATGCGTCAGCGTCACCTTCGAATAGAACCTCTCCGTAAACCCCTTCAGATCGATATTCGCCGCATCGATGTGCTCGTAAATGTCGAAGAAGGCTTCGCGTGTGATGTAGCCGTTCGAAACCATCACGGTGTTCAAGCCGCTGCTGTGCGCCTCGCAGGCGATGTCGATGACATACTCGCCCCAGATAGTCGGTTCGTTGTACGTGAATGCCACGCTCGGAGCGCCGTATCGCTGCGCCAGTTCGACCACCTGGGTGGGGTTAAGCTCCTCCGCGTGCACCTGGTCGGCTCTTGCCTTGGAAATATCCCAGTTCTGGCAGAAGAAGCAGCCCATGTTGCAACCCGCCGTGCCCATCGACAAAATTTTTGTGCCAGGGAAAAAGTGGTTCAGCGGCTTCTTCTCCACGGGATCTATCGCCACGGCAGCGGGTCGGCCGTAGCCGAGCTGCAACAGGCGTCCGCCCTCATTCCTGCGTATGAAGCAGAAACCAGCCTGACCGTCTCCGATGTGGCAATGCCTGGGACACAGATAGCAATGCAAGCGGCCATCCGCCATTCGCTCCCACCAGCGCGCCTCGGTTTCGTGTTGCGTGAATACTGGTAACTTCATGGTAAACACTTCGAACACATTCTAACGCGATTCAAGTTAACGTAAACGCAACCGTTGGCTTCCCTTCTCGAGCTTACTTTCCAAGCTTATCTATCGTCTCTGGAATCGCTTGCAGCATGACCAGAATCAAAAAAGCCCCTCTTGGAAGAGGGGCAGTGATTCAGGAGAGAGAAGTCTCGGCGCTCGCGAAGAAACTCTTCTACCACACCATCTTGGAGACGAGTTCACGGATGCGCAGTCGCGCCTGATGGAGTGCGTAGCGGGATTCATCTACAGCCAATCCGAGCGCGCGTGCGATGCGATCGTGCGCGTAGCCCTCGCCGTCGTGCATCAAGAACACGAGTCGTTCTGTGGCGGGCAGTTGCACAATTGCGCGCTCAAGGTGCACGCGTTTTGTGTTGCGGCGGATATCAGCCACTTCCGTGGCCAACGCACACTCCAAGGTCAGTGAGCCAATGGTCATGAGCTCGCGTACTTCCGCGATCAAAGCGCGGTCAATCATGTCTTCGTCCGGCTCTTCAGTCATTGCAAAGGCGCGGCGGAAGGTGCTATCCAGCAACTCTTCAGCCGCAAGCTCGTTATCGGTCATCCAGAACGCCAGAGAGTACACGCGATGACGGTTCTGTTCGTAAATCTCCTGATACTTCTCCAACCGTCCTTCGGCGGCAGCGGGTATAAACGCTGCAAAACCAGTAATTTTTGCTTCCTGGATGCTGTTTGCCATTTTTGCCCCCAATCGAAAGTGTTGCGTGCAAGGGCTTCCTTCGCCCCAACATTGATCTCAGTCTTTTCATTGCACTTCGCACGCCACTCCAACTACTCCGGCCAGCCTTACAAACCGGCGGGATCTGTTGGCCTGCGCTGCATAGAGGTGAGGTGTAGCAATCCCCCTGCCCAAAGGAACCGCACACTTAAACTGTGTGTGGAAAACATGCCAAACCGTTATGTCAGTGACACGTACGAACCGGTGTTGGACAGCTAAGGTTCTCAGTACGACTATCTGCACCATCGCTAAGGCAGCGTCAAGCTAGAGTGGAGTTGCCGGAAAGTGGTACGGGGATACACACAATGAGCTGCCAGGTAGGTAAAATTTTCGAAAGACTTTTTTCGAGGCGGGCAACTTTCGCAAGTTTTGGAGAGTGCGAATTATGCGCCGGCGGCTTTCGCTTTCTGCGCCACGCGACGAACGATCGCCAGCAGATCGGTTACTTCGAACGGCTTCACGATGCACGGCACATCATGCTCGTCGAGGAACGCACGCATCTCGCCGTCGGATGCATGCGACATTGTTACGATAATGCGCCGTTCCATCCCGGGCCGATTATCGCGAACCCAGCGGTAGATGTCCGGCGCCGTCCATCCACCCGGCATCTTGCCGTCGATGAGGATTGCATCGAACACATCGCTTTGTAACCGCGCGATCGCTTCTTCGCCGCCTGTCACGGCGACCACTTCTGCGCCTGCACCAACGAGCACTTCACGTTCGAACTCCAGGATCGATTCTTCGTCGTCAACCAGTATGACGCGTCCTCGAACGATGCTCTCGGCCATTCGCAGCGCAGTAGCCTCTTCGGCGCTGCGCACCGTCTCCGTGCTTGGGACTCGAACCTGGAAGACGGCGCCACCTTCCGCGTTGTTGAAGGCAACAATGTCGCCGCCATGTTCCTTCACGATGCCGTAGCAAATACTGAGTCCAAGGCCAGTTCCCTTGCCCACCTTCTTGGTCGTATAGAACGGGTCAAAGATTCGCTTAGCGTCCATAATGCCCGGCCCTGTGTCGCGGAACTCGGCGCATACCTGACCATTGTCCGCGAACAAACGGACGCTCAACTGGCCTCCGCGAGAAACTTCCAGGATGGCGTCGGAACTGTTGTTGATGATATTCAGGAAAACCTGCTCCATCTGGTGCGCGTCGGCGATCACCGCCGGCAGGTTCTCCTCAAACGTGCGCTGAACAGCGATGTTGTTCAGCTTAAGGTCGTAATCGCGCAAGGTCAGCGTATCCTCCAGCACGCGTCGCAAATCACAGTGCTGCTTCACGGGCTTCCGCTGGCGCGCAAAAGACAACAGGTTCTGCACCACACGATGCGTGCGCTGCGCCTGTTTGTAGAGCTTTTGCACGAAGTCCCTGCTGCGCTCGTTCAGTTCTTCGTTTTCCATCAATTGCGCATAACCCAGGATGGCAGTGAGCGGGTTGTTCAACTCATGTGCGACGCCGGAGATCAGTTGTCCGACGGCGGACATCTTCTCGCTCTGTAATAATTGCTCCTGGGTGCGGCGCAGGTCTTCGTACGCGCGCGTTGTCTCTTCGTACAGGCGCACCTTCTCGATGGTCGTTGCCAGTTGCCGAGAGATTGCGACGAGCAGGTTTTCATCCATCGGCGCGAATTCGCGCTCGCAACGGCTACTCACGCCCAATGCACCGAGCGGCTTGTCCTGCGACCACAGCACGATCCAGATCCAGGATCGCAATCCCTCGGCCTCCACGAATTTCCGAATCACCGCAGGCATGTGCGGCAAGTGTTGCTGCGTCACGACTTCCGTGCGGGACGCCACAATACGCGTCCAGAATTCGTCCATCATCTCCGCATCGAACACCAGCGGGCCGAGGTCGCTGCGATGGCCGAATGTTGCTCGGCGGCGCAGCGTGCGCGTCTCCGGGTCCACCAGGAGAATTGAGCCGGTCTCAGAGGCGAACAGTTCGGCAACGTGCCGCAGCGTCACATTTAGAATTTCGTCCAGGTCGAACGAGTGCGTCGCGATTACGGCAATGGCGTTCAGAACGTGCAGTTCGCGATTTCGCCTGCGTATCTCGTCTTCGGCGCGCTTCTTCTCGGTGATGTCCACCAGGAAACCCTGGTATCTAGTGATATTTCCTGCCGCATCGCGACTGGCGAAGCTATTCTCCAGCACGGTGAGGCGTGAGCCATCCTTGCGGCGCAGCACTACTTCGTAGTTACGAACGTATCCGGATACGGCAATGCAATCGGTGTAGATCCGCCGATGCAAAGGCGAGTGATACAACTGTGTCGGGATATCGAGCGCGAGCACCTCTGCCCTGCTTTGATAACCGAGCATGCGTACGAAGGCGTCATTGCAGTCCAGCATGCACCCGTCAGGCGTTGAAATAAAAACACCTTCCTGCACCTCCTCGAAGAGCAGACGGTACCGTTCTTCCGCGGCGCGGCGTTCCGTGGTGTCGCGGATCACGTGAACGGTACCCGTGCCTATGTCGCCCTCCTCCGAAAACGACGAAGTGGACACTATGGAGAACCCGCCAAAACATGGGTCTGGCGCTTCCACCATCTGGTCTGGAAGCCGGCAGTAAGGGCAGCCCTTCTTCGCGTTCGGCAATACCGCCGCGCAGGTTTTCTGCACGATGTCGTCGTGCTTTCGTCCGAGCTTGCGCAGCATGGCGCGATTCGCCGTCATCATCTGTCCATGGGCGTCATGCACCAGAATGAGATCCTCAATCGAATCGAATGTTCCAACCCACTGCTTCTGGGATCGCAGTACCTGCTCGAACATGCGCAGGCTCTCGACCGCGATGCCGAGCTGGTTCGCCGTGGTAATCAGAAAACTGAGTTCGTCCTGCGTATATGAGCGATGGGACCCCATTCCAAGACTGACGAAACCCAGAACGGAGTTCTTGCCGGACACTGGAACCATGATGACGTGGTCGAAGCCGCTGCGTTCAAAGATAAGGCGCGCTTCAGAATCCATCACCTCGGTGCGCAGCATCGTCGGGATTTTTTCGTCCAGAAGCCGAGAGCCGTCGCTCGCGCTTAGATTCATCGCGCCACGCGCACCCAGGAATTCCGGCGACAGTCCGATGTGCTGCATAAGGAGTAATTTGTCACCTTGCAGCAAGCGGAACCAAGCAGCCCGTGCCCCTGTCAGCTTCTTCAATTCTTCCAGCGCCGTAACCATCACCGGCGCATAGTCCCGCGCTTCGGCGATCGCCGTGGTCAGCGCGTTTACCAATTGCAGCCTTTGCGCTCGCCCTCGCGAATCGTCGAGCACGATCACCAGCATGCTGATGCCGAAGAGCACCTCGATGATTGTGTCGAGCCCGCTTGTGGTATGTAAGGAAGAATTGCGCTCGTCCATGTGAAGGAAGAGCAGCATCACCGTCATGAGCCATGGCCCTAGCTCCCGCCGTCCGCGGCAGAAGAGCGCTAGATGCACAGCGCCTGTCAGCGTGATGACGCGATACATGAGGTGTACTACCAACATGAACCCGTCAGAGTCTGGAAACCAGGTGGTGCGCGCGACCGCCAACGTGACTGTCAGTACGCCGGTGATAGCTATCGGCAGTAGATATTTGCGTTGGCTGGTATAGAACAGAACGGCAGAAACGAAAAACGTGACTGCGACCACGAAGGCTGCCTGCGAAGCCGCCGCAACCCCAAGCAGGCCCGGAAAGAGATCTCCTGCGCCACCCGCCATGCGGTACAAGAAATAGAACAGCCAGCCGAATATCCAGACGGCAAGGTAGCGTTCGCGGTAGGTGCGATACACAAGAACGGCAGCCGCAATCATCACGAGAATGCCCGGTGCCTGAGCCAGCAGCGCAGGGGCAGTAAACTCGCGAACGAACACCATCGACGAGAAGATGGCAAGGTTCATCGCATCAGTCAGAAGGTCGTCCCGTGTATACCATCCTCATTAGGTGCGAATCCAGCCTCATCTCACGCTTCAATCGTTGACGAACCAGCTTTGTTATTGGACACCCATCGCACTGGAGCCCCTCGACTCTTCGCGATTTTCGAGCGAGTACACAAACAGTCACCGATAAGCTTCACTTTTCTCTGCCATTTCTGGGACGTGCATGCAAAAATCAGAGTTTCCCAGGGTAGAAGGCTTCCTGTACACCATGGCTCCTGATCGAATTCTTGTTGTCGATGACGAGGAACCCATCCGGGAAATCGTCTCCTCCATGCTTACCGCCGCCGGACTCCAGTGCCGGCAGGCTGCTTCCGGCATTGAAGCTCTCGCAATCCTAGGTTCCGGCGAAGAGTTCGAGCTCATGCTCTCCGACCTCATGATGCCAGAACTCGATGGCATAGGGTTGCTGGAACGCACCAAGGAACGTTATCCAGACATGCCCGTCGTGATGGTTACGGCCGTGCACGACGTTTCCGTAGCGCTGGCCGCCATACGAAACGGTGCATACGATTACCTGCTGAAGCCCTTCGAGCGTGAACAACTGCTCGCAATGGTTCGGCGCGCGCTGGAAAACCGTCGGCTCAAGCTTGAAAACCGCGCATATCAGAGCAATCTCGAAGCTCTGGTCGGCGCCCGCACCGAGCAACTGCGGCAGGCCATGGCTGATCTGGAACGCTCGTACGACATCACGCTGGAAGCTCTGGGCGACGCGCTCGATTTGAAGGACGCTGAAACCGAAGGCCATTCTAAACGCGTGACTGCGTTCACTATTGCGATGGCGAGAGCGATGGGCTTGACGCCGGAAAGAATCCGCGTTATCGCCCGTGGCGCGTTCCTACACGACATCGGCAAAATGGCCATTCCGGACGCGATTCTTCGCAAACCAGGCGCGCTCAGCGATGAAGAAGTATCCATCATGCGCGAGCACTGCTACCGCGGATATCAGATGCTCCGCAAGATTCCATTCCTGCAGGAAGCGGCCGAAATCGTTCACGCTCACCAGGAGCGATTTGACGGTTCCGGATACCCGCGAGGCCTTATCGGCGAGCAGATTCCGCTAGGCGCGCGTATTTTCGCGGTCGCGGATACTCTGGACGCGATCACATCCGACCGTCCGTACCGCGCTGCACAGAGTGTGCAGGCTGCACGCGAAGAGATCGTTCGCTGGTCCGGTCGCCAGTTCGACCCACGCATTGTCGAGACCTTCGTCTCCATGCCGGAAAGCATCTGGCGAGACTTGCGTCGCGAGATCGACTCGCAGATTCATCGCTTCGCTTACAAGGTGGGCAAGCCCGCTCAGGCTTAGTGCGGGTCACAGATGCAATCGGAATGGCCGATCGCACCCGCGCACGCGATTCGCCTCAAACGCCCTTTTCGCGATACTCTTCTGCCTGGGGGTGATACGTGCCAACTCCTCTGCCTGACAACGACATTCAGCAGGCGCTCTCGGGTCTGCCACACTGGACGCGTGCCGGCGATTCCATCCAGCGCAAGTTCGAGTTTCCCGACTTCAGGGGCGCTATGGCCTTCGTTACGAAGGTTGCCGACATCGCCGAATCCATCAATCACCATCCGGACATCAACATCAGCTACAACCACGTGACGCTGTCTCTCACCTCGCATGATTCTGGCGGCATCACCAATCGTGATCTCAAGCTTGCAGCCCAGATCGACGACGTGCTTGATAGCCGCTGAGTGATGGGCTGCCGTTTAACCAATGCGGCACTCGCGCGCAGGTGAACGTGCGACAAGCCGTCAGAAAAGAATTGTAGGAGGAAACAGCTTACCTTCGGGATGGGGGACTATCCCGTTCAGAGACTCCGGCGGGCACCGGAGTGAGTAACTATGGCCGGACGGGTCGCGCTCCCAAACTATCGGCCAACCGATTCAGTGCGGACTGAATGCGCTCCACTTCCAGTTCCGTGCTCTCATTCCAGACCGCAAGGCGCTCAGGCGCTTCCTCCATTCGATCCGAAATCCAGCCAATAGCTCGGCGTCCACGATCGGAAAGAAACAGCGCTCCGAGACCTCCCAATCCGAGCACTGTCAATGGCACAAACCACTTACGCATTTTCGACCTCCAGTAAAACTCCTGCTTGACTTCATTCTGTATCAGTATTGGACGTCAACTACAAACAGAAAATTTCAGCTTTAACCAGCAAAGCTCATGATCATCTAGGTCCCCGCCGTTCCCGGCGCTCGCGCTAGATCCAGTTAACTCCTCCTGCTGCGTGACGTCGAGTGCTCCAGCAACACCATCGTCACATCCGGCGTAGCACTTTAGTCACTCCGGATAAGAAAGCGCGCGTACACAAATAAGATTGGCGTGAGCGCTTCGCGAAACGAAATGTGAGGTCTGCGATATTTGCGCGGGTAGCAGGTATGTGTTCTCTTTTATAGGAGTACTGCTTCAGAAGTCTTGCGCGCTATTCTTCGGAGGAGCTCTATGAGGAAGCTTGTAATAGTCGTTGCGGTTCTGCTCACCAGCCTCGCAGCATGGGCGCAACAGCCCACCTTCGCTCCGCGCCCCGACACCGTTTATGTCGGTGCCGATGGAAAGTTCGAAGCCGCGCCTGACACCGCGCTCATACAGTTCAATATCGCGGCGCAGGACCCGGAACTCAAGCCCGCCTACGATCACGCCTCAAACGCAGCCGAGCAGGTTCGCGAGGTTCTTCGGGCTAACGGGCTCGATCCCAGGCAGGCCGAAGTCGGTTCCTTCCAAGTCCAGCCTGTCTACGACTGGCGCAACGGGGCCAAACGCAAGCTCGTCGGCTATCGCGTGAGCAGCGCAATTTCATTCAAGCTCAAGGATTTCGCCAAGATCGGCACGATCGCCAACAAGTTCGCCGAGATGGACGTTACCGAAAACCAGTCCATCAACTACACACTCGAGAACATTGACGCAGCCAAGACTCGCGCCGTAGACGATGCCTTCCAGAAGGCAAAAGCGAATGCCCTGACCGTCGCGAAGGCAGGCGGGCGAGTTCTTGGCGAACTCTCCTATGCCTCGGTGGACACTTACGAGCCGGTGCCCGTTGTGATGGCCAAAATGGAAACGATGAGAGCCGGAATGGCGCAGCAGGACATGGCAGCGCCTACCGAAGGATTTTCGCCTCAGAAGATTACCGTCACCGCGCACGTGAACGCCCTGTTTGCCCTGAAGTAGCTCTTATGTGAGTAGCTCGCAAGTGCCGACTCTAGCAAGCGTCTGGCCCCAACGCGCCCGAAGCTTTATGATGAATCTATGAATCTCGGTATGCCAGAAATGATTTTTATCTTCCTCATGGCCCTTGTTATCTTCGGGCCGCGGAAGCTTCCGGAACTTGGCAGACAACTGGCAAAGGCAATGAATGAGTTCAAACGCGCCAGTAACGAATTCCGAAACCAGTTGGAAACCGAGATCGACGTGCTTGATCAGCAACAGCGCCAGCAGGCGATCAAAGAAAAGCCCGTTGCTGGAAGCGAACTGGTCAATCTTTCGCCACCGGAAGGAACCGTGATCAACTCACCGATGACACCGCCTCGGCCGGTCGAAGAGAGCATCGAGCCTCCGCAACACCAACCCTGGCCCTCTGGGGCGCCCTCCGAGCCGATAGCGGATGAGTCTGCAACGCCAGCACCTGCCGAGCAGGAATCGAAGAGGTCGAATGCCTGAGCCTGCCACCGCTCGCAACAGTAGTCCCACGGCCGCTCCCGACCTCCCCGCAATGGGCTTCCTTGAGCACCTTGAGGAATTGCGGCGTCGCATCATTTTTTCGGTTCTGGCAGTCGCAGGCGGATTCGGACTGTGCTGGTACTGGTCGGAAAAGATCTTCGGCTACATGCAGCGGCCGATCATAGAGGCGTTGCACCGACATCAGCTCGAGCAGAAGCTCGTGTATCTGAACCCGACTGAGCCGTTCAATATCTATTTGAAAATCGGCCTTATCGCCGGCATTTTCGTAGCATCGCCATTCATCCTGTATCAGGTATGGGCGTTCATCGCCCCCGGACTTTATCGCCATGAACGGCGTTACGTTGTGCCCTTCATGTGCAGCACGATATTCCTGTTTCTTGCCGGGGGATTCTTCGGATACAAGATCGTTTACCCGGCAGCCCTCGATTTTCTGGTCGGCTACGGCTTGCAGTTCACGCCGATGATCACTATCGGCGAATACACAGATTTGTTCATGACCATTATTCTCGGACTCGGTGTTGTGTTCGAGATGCCAATCCTTGTCTTCTTCCTTGCTTTGATGGGAGTTATCTCCGCTGGATGGATGTGGCATAACCTGCGCTACTCGATTCTGGTGATATTCGTGTTCGCCGCCATCCTGACGCCAACCACCGATATCATGAACATGTGCGTGTTTGCCGCGCCCATGATTGTCCTATATCTTCTCAGCATCGGCGTTGCCTGGCTGGTTCACCCCAAGCGCCGGAAACGTGCGCTTCAGGAGTAGGCGCTCACCAGCAACTTCCTGCGACTCAATACGGCGTCCGGCGTAACTGAGGGATCCGAAAATAGGGCATTCGGAACCAGTCCTCGAGGTAAAGGAATGAAGAGAGGCGTAATGCTTGCAGCCATCCTGGCGCTTTGCGGTACTCTCGCGTTCTCTGGTTGCACGCGCGGCCAGACAGATTCGTCGCAAGCCGGGGCCAATAACGTTCAGGCCGCGGCCCAAGCCGCACAACCGAATGCCTCTGACTTCGATCCGCCGAAAGACGCGCCGCCGGCGCCTCGCGTTGATGCCAAACGAGCCTTTCAGTATGTACGCGAAGTCGTGGACATAGGCCCGCGTCCCATCGGAAGCACTGGACACCAGACGCTTGAAAACTATTTGCGGTCCAAGCTCAAAGGGGTTGACGTCGAGGAGGACGCCTTTACGGCACAGACTCCAGCGGGCGCCTTCCCAATGCGCAACTTCATCGCGAAGTTTCCCGGCAAGAAGGACGGCGTCGTCGTCATCGCCGGACACTACGACACTAACCTTCCGCTGAAGAACTACGTCGGCGCAAACGATGGCGGTTCAAGCACAGGCATCCTGCTTGAGTTCGCAGACGTGCTCCGCGCCTCGCAGCGTGACGGATACAGCGTTTGGCTGGTCTGGGTGGATGGAGAAGAAGCAACCGTAAAGTGGACAGCAACCGACAGTCTTTATGGAAGCCGCCATCTGGCCGAGCGTTGGCAGAACGATGGCACTGCGAAAAAAGTCAAAGCCTTTATTCTGCTCGACATGATCGGCGACGCCGACCTGAACATCGACCGCGACCAGAACTCCACGCCGTGGCTGACTGAGGTCGTGGGCCGCGCAGCACAAAAACTCGGGTACCACTCACATTTCTTCAAGCGTGAAACGGCAATGGACGACGATCACCGGCCGTTCGCGAATGTCGGCATACCAGTTATCGACCTCATCGATTTCGACTACGGCTTCAACAACATCTTCCACCACACGTCGGAAGATAAGCTAGACAAACTGAGTCCGCAGAGTCTGGAGATCGTCGGCAACACCGTACTGGAGACCTTGCGAATGCTGGATAGCCGCTAGCTCTCCAACGCCATCCGAGCCATCCCGAAGAAACGATTCACTTCGGTTTGTTCGGTGTCTCTCGTGACTGCGGCCCGGCGTTTTTCGCCGTTGGCGGCAGCAATCCGTTCAGCCGCAGATACATTGCTGCAGCCGAGTAGTGGTCGGCCCAGTCATTCGTAAGCGCGAACATCGCAGCCACACGCGACACACGTTTGGCTCCGAAGACGTTAATCGTCTCCGCGAGTTTGGAATCGTCCACCTTGTCCAGAGCGCGAGAGCAGAAGTCGAAAGACTGCCGTAGTCCCTCCACCAGCTTCGGCTTTTTGTCGGTGTCCACCAGTTTGACTTGCGGCGGAGCAGACACGTTCCCAATGCGCGAGCACAGCAGCGTGTTCGACTCCGCCATGTGCGTCACCAAGTGCGCAAACGTCATCTGCTGAGGAGTGGGACGGAAGTCGAACTTCTCCGCCGGTAGCTCTTCGACGGCTGCAATTATGTTCTGCGACTGCCGCGCGAGTAACTGGCGCACGACGTCGCTCACTGGATGGACTTCCGAGCGCGCCTGCTGCGCCTGCGCAGCAAGCGCCAGCAGAAATGCAGCAGCAACTACCCAAATCGTACGGTTCATCTCACACCTCTCTACTCAAATGGACGCATGCCGTTGCAGGAAGGTAGCTTGCGTTCAATGCACAGGCAGCCCGCCTGCACTTTTCTGTGCTGTCTTGATTTACTTTTCTGTGCTGTTTTGATTTCTTCTGCGGTTTTTGGAGGTTGCGAAATTTTCTGGTGGAGCTAGCCGGCCTCGAACCGGCGACCTCATCGTTGCGAACGATGCGCTCTCCCAACTGAGCTATAGCCCCACTCTCGACGAGCTGGGTCGAAAACCCAGCGCACTCAGGTGGAATCAGGCGTGGCGCCTGACAAAGTCAATTGTAGCAGCGACTCGCATCTTCGACAATTCCCCGAACTATCTGTCCGCTGCTCACAGCGCTGCTGTTTATCTGACATCGCGCCGTCGCTTATAGAATGGAACGTCGCGCTACCTACCCACAGGGAAGAAGGCAAGCGCTTATAATCAGTATTGTGAAATCCTCGATGAAAAAACTCGCGGAAGCAAAGTTCCCCACGCGGTGGGGCGACTTCCGCATCTCTGGCTTCGAAGGCCACTTCCCCGGACCTCCCGTGCCTGTCGGTTCTTCCGAATCGCTGGACACAGTCGACGATCGCCGCAAGGAAACCGGCGTCGCGCTCGTCATGGGAGACATACATTCCGCACCGCCCCTGGTTCGCATACATTCACAATGCCTGACCGGAGACGTCTTTGCCTCGTTGCGCTGCGACTGTCGCCAGCAACTCGAGATGGCGCTTGCGATGATCGCCAAGGAGGGTGCCGGAATCCTTGTTTACGAGGAGCAGGAAGGCCGAGGCATCGGCTTGATGGCCAAGCTGCAAGCCTATGAGTTGCAGGACAACGGTCTCGACACCGTACAGGCCAACGAGAAGCTCGGCTTCGCAGCCGATTGCCGCGAGTACAACCTGCCTGTCGAAATCTTGAAAGCACTCGGCGTGAGGGAACTGCGTCTGCTCTCGAACAATCCGGACAAGGTGGCAGCGCTCGAAAGCGGTGGGATCAAAGTGGTGGAGCGCGTTCCATGCGAAGTGGAACCCTATTCCCAGGCCGAGAAGTACATTGAAACCAAGCGCGAGAAAATGGGACACCTGTTCTCAACACGCTTTCCGTAAAGTTCCGACGTCAGACCTCGGACATCAGACACCAGACATCATATCTTGGACGCCGGACGTCAGCGAAGCTTGGTGTTCCTGACGCCTTGCATGTGACCTCTGCCGTCTGACGTCCTGTGCACGCCGTCCCCGTTTCCCTGTTCGCTGACGCTAACTTTTTAAAACTTTCTCCAGCGCCTTCCAGTTCTTTACCGGCAGCGCCTTCACGGCGTAGGTCGCCAGCGCACGGTACACTTCTGCCGCACCTGAGTCTTTCAATGCTGCGACGTGCCGCTCGATCGTGTTTACGTCACCCCGCAAAAGTGGTCCGCTGAATGCCGCTGCGCCACCTTCCGAGAAGTAGTTTTCAAGCGTGCGCAGGATGATGGGCGCCATGGCCGGCACGACATTCTTTTGCGGCACGCCCGCCGCTCGCGCCACCTCTTCGGCGGCGGTCAGCTGTGCGACCAGCAGCGGCGAAATAAACGCACCAAAGGCGTGATAGAGTCCCTTGTTCTCTTTCGAGATCGCGAAGCTTGTTCCACCCAGCGCGCGCACAATCTGCTTCGCAACTGTCGTCGCAACGGAGTTGCCTTCAATCGCGAACGACACGCCACGAAGTTCCGGTACTACGTTCTTTACAAAGGTCATCATGGGATGCAACGAGCCGGTGTGCGCTCCGCGCTGGCGCAGCGCTTCCATCTCATCGCTTGCGAGCGCGCCACTCGAGTGCAGCGCAATTCTTCCCTTCCACTCGCCCCTTTGCGCCAACGCATCGGCGCACATCGCAATCGCATCGTCGTTCACGGCAAGCCACACGATATCGACCCTGAGAGTCGCCCGTGCCATCGTCGCCGCTTGCGCGCCAACCATGCGCGCCAACACAGCCCCGCGCTGGCGCGATGCCGCATCGTCACGCGTTACGATCTCCTCAATGGTGTACCCTGCGCGTTGAAGCAGCACGGCCATTGCACTGGCCAGACTGCCAGCGCCCACAAATGTCACGCTCATTCGCTTGCTCATCGGGCGCAGCATACCAGAACCTCGCCAACGCGGGAACAAGTCAACATCCGCTCCCATCTTCTATATTGGTGCCATGCCAAGCAAGACCTCGAAAGCCTCGCGCAAAACGATGTCCGCACCAGCAAAGAAAAATCCTAACCGAGCTACAACTGCCAAGGGGTCGAAGCCAAAGGGCGATTCCGCCAAGACTGGCCGGCGCGTGCGCGTACTGAGTTCTCGCGTCGTGTATCGCGCGCCCGTCTTCTACGTCACCTCCGAACAGATTGTCGAGCCGAGCGGTGCGAACGTGCGCCGCGACATGGTTCACCACCCCGGATCCGTCGTGATCATGGCCGTAGAGGGAGACGGCGATGCCAGCCGCGTACTTCTCGCGCGGCAATTCCGCTACGCCGCAGGCGAAGATCTCTGGGAATTTCCGGCGGGTCGCATTGACGAAGGCGAGGACGAACTTGCGGCGGCTAAACGCGAACTCGAGGAAGAGACTGGATACTCCGGAGGCAAATGGAAGCGCGCCCTGTTCTTCTACTCCAGTCCCGGTTTCCTGGACGAGACGATGGCAGTCTATCTCGCGACCGAATTGAGACGCGGCAAGGCCAAGCCCGAAGAAGACGAGTTCATCAGCAAACGCCTTTTTCCTGTCTCGACAGCCGTGGGCATGGTGATGAACGGAAAGATACGTGACGGCAAAACCATCGCAGGGGTGCTCTGGCTTTCCGAGTCGCTTCGCCGCAACGGATGAACTTCCTCTAGTCCCTTTGCGTAAGAGAGGACGTAGCTGCAAGGCTCTCCCGGAAGGACGAGATTTCTGCTTGAGGTTCGGCGAATGCGCCGATCGCCGCTACTGGCGCGGTCTTGAGCTGTGTACTACATTGACAACATCTTCGCAAAGGCGGACAATTGTAACCAAGAGAGCCCACAACCGATGGTCCTGTCCCTGGCATCCTGTCGAAGGCACGTTGACTCGATTCCGATGCTTTTTGGCGTCCCGTCGCAGTTGAGGCTAAATACCGGTGTGCCCATTCGCCGGAGTAAGAGCACGGAGGAAGAGTAAGTGTCACGTCTCAAGGGAACCGTAAAGTGGTTCAATAACGCAAAAGGATTTGGTTTCATCGGGCGCGAAGATGGTCCCGATGTTTTTGTTCACTACAGTGCGATCACCTCGGAGGGTTACAAGAGCCTTCAGGAGGGCGACCAGGTCGAGTTTGAAATCGTCGAGGGCCAGAAGGGCCCCCAGGCGGGCAACGTCGTAAAAGCCCAGTAAACGGTTCCTTTGATTCGAACCGAAACCCAGCCTCCCTGGCTGGGTTTTCGTTTTGAGCCTCAAACGTCGCCGTCGTTATCCGCTACAATCTTCGCGACCATGCCTGCGCTCGACAACAAGACGCTCGCCTCCGTGCTCTACGAAACCGCCGACCTCATGGAGGTCAATGGCGATGATTCCTTCCGCATACGTTCGTACCGAAATGCCGCTGAAGCGATCGAGGGATTCCCGCAGCAGATTTTCGAGATGATGGAAGAGCCCAAGCGGGTGCTCGCCATCCCCGGCATCGGCAAGGGCATGCTTGCCAACCTCCAAGAGATATTCGCCGGAGGCCGCCTCAAGCTGCACCAGGAACTTCTGGAGAAGTATCGTCCGTCGATGCTAGAGCTACTGAAAATCCAGGGACTCGGTCCGAAAAGTATCGCGCTCATCTGGAGTGCCTTTCAGGTCAGCGACATTGCGGGAGTCGAGAGGCTCGCGCGCGAAGGCAAGCTGCGAACATTACCTCGAATGAGCGCGAAGACCGAGCAGAAAGTCCTCAAGTCCATTGAGACTTATCGCAGCATCTCGGGCCGCTTCTACCTCGATGCCGCCTCACGGATGGCCGACAAACTCATCGCGCACCTGGCCGAACTGCCGGGAGTGGACAAGATCACGCCAGCCGGTTCGCTGCGGCGCGGACGCGAGACCGTAGGCGACCTGGACCTTCTCATCACAGGCAACTGTTGCATGGATAGCGCGCAGCGCGAAGCCGTTATCCAGCAGATTCTAGGCTTCCCCGGCATCCTTGAAGTACTGGCTAAGGGCGATAATAAAGTCAGCTTCAAGATGCGCGGCGGCATGCAAGTGGACGTGCGGCTTCTGCCGCCTGAGTCCTTCGGGGCCGCCATGCAGTACTTCACCGGTTCCAAGGCGCACAACGTTTCGCTGCGGCAGCGCGCGCTCAAGATGGGCTTTACGCTTAATGAGTACGGACTCTTCCGCCTGGAGGACCAGAAGCTTGCAGCCGGGCGCACGGAAGAAGAAATCTACGCCACGCTGGCACTCGACTATATTCCGCCCGAACTGCGCGAAAACTGTGGCGAAATCGAGGCGGCCGAAAAACACACCCTGCCTAATCTCATCATAGAAGCCGATTTACAGGGTGACGTTCACATGCACACCGTGGAGACCGACGGTCGCTGCACCATCGAAGAGATGGCCCTGGCCGCGCGCGAACGCGGTTACAAGTACATGGCCATCACCGACCATTCCAAGAATCTCGCGTTCGCCAACGGCCTCGATGACACGCGCGCCGAGGAGCACATCAAACGCATTCGCCGCTGCGATGAGCAGATCGAAGGCATACGCATATTCGCCGGCATCGAAGTCGATATCCTCGCCGACGGTTCTCTGGACTTGAGCGATGACGTGCTTGCCCAGATGGATATCGTCATAGCGAGCGTCCATTCAGCATTCAACCAGGAGCCTGCGCAAATGACGGACCGCATTGTGCGCGCGATCTCCAACCGGAACACGTCGCTGATTGGACATCCGACCGGGCGACTACTGTTGCGTCGCGACGCCTACCCATTCGACATGGAAGCCGTGCTGCGCGCCGCCGCCGAAAACAAAGTTGCTATGGAGCTGAACGCCTATCCGGATCGTCTCGACCTTTGTGACAGGCACCTGCGCATGGCACGCGAGCGCGGGGTCAAGATCATCATCAATACGGACGCGCACCACACCACCCACATGGAAAAGATTCGCTGGGGAGTCATGCAGGCGCGCCGAGCATGGCTGACCAGGGAGGACGTGCTGAATACGCTTCCCACTGAAAAGTTCGCACAGGCCGTAAAACGGGCATAGACTTAGCTCGTCACAGGCATCTCAGAGGTACATCTGCGCTGCGATCAGCGGCGCGGGGCTGTAAGGCCGATCCCGCATTTTTACCTTTGGAGGATCCGATGGCCGTACCGCAAAAAAAACCCGCACCCGAGCCCGAAGACGCCGGGCACGTTCCAATGACCGAGGAATTCGACAGTGCCAAGCACACGATGCCCGACGCGGCACCGATCATCATTGCGCTCCTCTTTGTCGCCGTTGTAGTAGGCGCACTCGCTTGGATTTTCCGTGCACAACCGGCCGCAACCGGCTCTATCGATGAAGCGTTTGCAGTAGATGTTCCTAACCAGAGCAGTTCGCTGGCAACCATTCAACTCACAATTAAGAACGCGACCGACAAGCCGATCACGCTTCGCAACATCAACGTCACGGTAAGAACCGAGAGCGGAGAATTCAGCGATGACTCAGCATCCGTCACCGATCTGGAACGCTACTACCGGGCTTTCCCCGACTTGCAGACACACTCTATCGAGGGTCTCTCCCGCGATATGAAGATCCCCGCCGGAGCGCAGGTCAGCGGAAGCGTACTCGTGGGCTTCCCGATCTCGAAGGAGTCGTTCGACAGGCGCCGCGCTTTGATTGCCTCAGTTTCAATTTACGATCATCGTCCGGTGGAGTTCAGGAGGTAGAGCTTGCAGGGCCGCAAGTCCAGTGCGGCCCTTATGTTCTTGAGGCTGTT
Organism: Clostridia bacterium; assembly: GCA_035561135.1. Taxonomy (NCBI): domain Bacteria; kingdom Bacillati; phylum Bacillota; class Clostridia; species Clostridia bacterium. The sequence goes on along the minus strand of DATMYA010000061.1, from coordinate 1,835 downwards.
CCGGAAGTTCGATCTGCGTCGCGAATGCGAATTCCAAACTGAGCTAAAAAAGGGCCTGCCGTTGGCAGACCCTTGTGACTATCATAACTTGAAGGTCTATTTGGGCGTGCTCAGGTATCCAGTCACCTGGTTTTTGTCCACCTTGTAAACGACCATCTCGAAAAGCGTGCGATCGCGGCCGGTATAGAACTGCAGCGGCTCGTTCAGGGTCCGGTCTTTCTTTTCGATCGTGCGGTCGTCAGCAATCACGTTGACCGTAAAGCGCCCCTTCTTCACGTCCACCTTCTTGAGTTGCAGGCTGATCGATGAGATCGGCTGGCGCTCGTTCTTCCGGAGCGTGAATTCGAAGTAGTTCCGGTCGCCCTTGTGCTTCAGTGTTTCCAGTTCGTCATGGTTGCGAGCGATGAGGCCGCTCTGCACACCGAGATCGCCGATCGCTTTCTCCAACTTCTGCTTGGTAGCTTCCAGATCACTTTTGGTGGAAGCAATCTCTGTCTTTGCGCCACCAAGATCGGTCTTGACGCCCGTGACTTCTCCGCTCACAGCCGAGACCATCTGCTGCTGCTTCTTTTGTTCAGCCGTAAGGCGGGATTCAGCGGCCTGCTGCTGCCTGCGCAATTCTGCCGTTCGCGTGGCAATTTCTTCCTGGGTCATACCCACCTTGGAACCCAGCGCCTCGACGGAGTCCCGCATTGCCGTGTTCGTGGCGTGGAGTTTCTGGCCAAGCTCACTCTGCTGTGATTCGGCTGCCGTCTGCTTCTGTTCCAAAACCTGGACGCGAGTGCGCATATTGAATATCAGGAAAAGCGATGCGATCACGTAAACGGCGGCGACGCCCAGCAAAACAAACTTCAGAATACTGCTGTTGTTGGAACCCTGATTCTGGACTTCGTCAGACATGAGAACTCCTTATGGGGGTGATAACCAGATTGTTGAGCAGCAAACGTTGAAAGTCAACCAGCCTTCTCGGGTAGGTGAGCCCAAGGATTGTAGCTGCTGAGATTGAGGAACAAAGGCGTAGAACTGCTTCCCGCGGTTGCGCGCAAGCCTATTGCCGTGCGCCACTTAACTTCCTAAGTAGAAAAAGCAAACACAAAGAGTCGGCTATTCAGGCCAGAATTGCTCAATTGGGAAGCAGAATTGCACGTGGTTCAAGCACAAGCAGCTCCGGTGGAAACCGCTGCTGGGGACATGAGTTAAGCAGTAACTGTTCAGTAACTTATAGAGGCCTTATTTGTAGTACCCCGGAGCCGTCCGCGACAAAGTAGCGGCGCACCACAGTGTTGGCATCCAGGTACACAAGAGTCAACATTGCGTTCACAATTCACGGGGAGAGTTCGATCATGAAAAGTAAGCAACCAGCACTGATATTGGCACTGCTCGCGTTCGCCGCTCTCGCCCTGTGGGCGCAGACGACGCAACGAACGATACCTAGTACCGGAGGCACAAGTCCGTCGGCGGTGAACGCGAATCCCCAAAGCCGTTTCATACGAATTCTGACTCCTGTTGCCAGCCAGAAGCTAGCGACCAATATAGTCCGTGTTAGTTTCGAAGTAACAAACCCCGGAGTCTCTGGCGGAATGCCGAATTTCCTCGTCCAGTTGGATGGTAACGATCCGGTTCGCACAACGTCGACCGACTACACGTTCACCGGACTCGCTCCTGGAAACCACAGCGTCACCATCATCATGGTCGACGCCAATGAGACTCCGATCCCTGGAGCGCGTTCCGTTGTACAGTTCAATATCCTTCCGCCGAGGAGCACCTCCGCCCCGCCTGCTGCCCGCCCAGGCGGCATGGCATACAACACCGATGCCCCAATCGTAAGAATGGCC
>DATMYA010000060.1 GCA_035561135.1 Clostridia bacterium | reverse complement strand
GGTGCTGTCCTGCGCTGCGTTGCTCCCGCCCATGAATGTTTATTCGCTGTTTAGATTCAATAACATACAGGGGGCGAAATGGAACGTGGGCGGTTTGTCAAGGGAATTTCAGATCTCTTTCTGGGGGCAGATGCTAGGCTGTGGAAATGGCATCCGTGGAGCCACGCGGGAATATCATCTCTCAGTATTTTAGGTCTGTCTTCTTGCGGCGGAGGTGGACCGTGCTGACCCCCGCTCCGGCAATTGTGAAATTTGTGCAATGGTCCGTAAACCAGTTGCCCGACCTGCCATCGGACCTGAAGATGGCTTCTATGTGGGATGCTCCCTGGTGGCTCTGGGCGCTGGTATTCTTGGCCTGTTTCAGTGTGGCTCAGTTCCTAGCGTGGCGCGAATCCCACAACAATGAAATGGCATTGCGCGCCCAGTTGCTTGAAGCAGCGCCCCAGGTCATTCTGAGATACGACTCGATCACGGACAAATACGAGCGGTACCAAGCGAAAGCGCCGCTTGAAGACTTCACTGAGCTTACCGCGATCAACTGTTCTGGTGTAGACGCGTTCGGCGTGTACATAGCCCGTGCGAATCTGGGAAAATTTCGGCTCGCTTCCGTGGCCCCCCTCGACCGATTGCCGGCGGGCAGCGAACGGAAACTTATCTACACCGTGATTGACTCGTCCAGCAAAACAGTGAACCTTAAGCACTATGCGGCGCTTAACGACCTCCTTGATTCCCTTTCGGTTAACGGCGAGTCGTTCAGTGCGGAGGTGGAGATCAAGTACTTTAATTTCCACGGACGACAGTTTTCTACCGAGGTGAACCTGGTTTACTGTCCTGGACTTTATTGTGGCCCATACTTCGAGGTGAGTCCGCGCGCGGATCGTCTGCGTGGGGAATGACGCGAAGTGGGCCGCATGCGCGACCCTAGCCAGACAGAAACGCCAGCACGTCTTTCGTCCACTGTAGCCGCTCGTGCTTCGGGATCTTCGGTGTCTCAGGCGGCGGCTGGAAGACACACCGCAGCAGCGGTAGCCAGTAGTTCCGGCAGCGTCCAAACGTGATCCGTGATCCCCGCCTCCATTGCGGGCGTCACGCGCAACGATCCGTGAATCCGGCAGAAGTTGTAATACGCGAAGTGCAGCGCGATGGCCGCACGGTGGTTCTCTAGCTTCTTGCTGAAGCCGTTCGTCAGCCGGGTGAGCCGCCGAATCTGCATCCGCATGGTGAGGTTCTGGCGCTCGATGTGGGACGTGCAGATGTGTTTGGGGTCGGGATTTCCGCTTACGACAACTGGGACAGCCTCCACAACCTCTGCCGGGGAATAGCGGTGCTCGTCTTCCTGCGGATGGGAATAGAACTTGATGAGTTGGGCGAAGTCGCAGCGATCCATGAGCATTTCATCAACGGCGGCGGGATATGACCGTAGGCCGTCCGTCGTTAGCTGAAAGCGGGTCTTCTCGGATGAGGCTTGGCGAACCTTCGCCATCAGCGTGAACGCGTTGTCCAGCGTGCGGCGACCGACTACAAAGGCAAGTATCAGTTTCGTGGGGCGATCCATCGCGACCCAGCAATAGCAGTCGCCAATGGTGTCATCTGCGTATTCGTCCGGCCTCTTGTGCCCTTCCTTCTTGCCGATGAAACCCCAGATTTCATCGGCCTGTACGTCCGTCACGGGCACGTTACGGATGCGGGCGTCGATCATTACCTCGCAGCGCATCCCGGCAAGCAGCATGAGCCTCAGGATCGCGTCACGGTGGATTCCGGTAATCCGCTCGGCAGTCCGCACGGAGCAGCCCTCCACGAGAAGCTGAATCGCCATCATGCCGCGTTGCTCGTTCAAGTAGTCTTCGATGCGGAACGGGCGCTCGTGATCTTCGGTGAAGGTCTTGCCACACTTTAGGCAGCGGAAGCGCTGGAGGCCGTTGCGGTGCTTGCCGAAGCGCTTGGAATTGTTATCACAGTACGGGCATTTCATTGTGGCGCTTGTGGTGGCTTGCGGCATCATGGGTGAAGAATACAGCAAGCGGTTGCTGTTGTCAATGCAGAAAGTTCTCCTCCTTTTGGGTTGTGATAGATAAAGCGGCTTTGGTTAGGCAGCCAGTTGGTCGAGTCTGCTACTCAACTGCTGGAAATCGGCGGGCATGCCCGATGGGACGCTAATGACGGCCTGTGCAAATGTCTCAACGATCCTGTGTGCGTCTTGGCTCCACGCTTCGGCCTTCGCCTCTACGGCAACGCGCCGCCAGTTCTGGGCATACGTATTAGCTAGGTCTTGGCTCTTGAATCCAAACCTCTCAGCAGCCGACAACGCGCCAGCGGTGGGATGCAGGATCGAGACGGAGATCGGCTCTCCTTTTTGCGGAGTAAGAACGAAATCGAATGTGTGTTGCTTCAATCGGCCAGCGACCTGCACGTTTTCAGATACCTTCGCCTTTCGACGCCCCCAGCGGCGCAGAAGGGATCCTAGTTGGACTTCAAGGGGCTCCTCTTCGACCACCGGAACGTGGCCGACCATCTGTACCATCGCAAGTGCAGAGCACATGCCAACAGCATAGGCTTGAGCGGCGAGTCCGTTGTATTTGGCTCCCGCCTGGAACATCTCATCGCAGTACGAGATACCGAAACGGCCCGCAATCAACTCAAATTCGCGCTCAACGGACGGGGTGATCTTAACACCCTGCAAGATAAGTTCGTTGACGGCTTTGCCCGCATCGTGTATCAGGAAATAATCCGCCGCACGCGGCTCAACGAAAACATCAACACAGCGCTGATCGACGGTCACGAAGGGTAGGGTGACGACACACGCATCCCGAACCTGTTGCACGCTCACCTGGGCGGCTAGGTGGTCATGAAGGGCCTGTTTAATCGAGTTGCAGTTGGCCGCTGGCATGGTCTCCCCTCTTCAATTCTACGTTCAAAATACTGAATCCGCTCAATATAAAATCATGCAAGAGTGCCGGGTTGAAGTCTGACAGGCACTCCTTGTGGGTGTCCAGTCCGCGCGGCTTCCACATGTGCCGATGCCAGCCCGTACAATTGAAAGCGCTCCCGCGGTGGTCCCTGACTACCGCCTCCCAGTCAATACCGTCAATCCTCGCGTTGTTGAGCAGCACGGACATTGCCCAGCATTGCGGAAGCGGCAGTTTGGCTCGAACTATGATCCGCACCGCTCCGGAAACGCCCCGAAGATGCGCTGTGTGGTCAAGACTTCCGCTAGATCCGATCCGGTGTTCCGCATCCCCAAGAGACAGCCCAAGCAGTTTCTTCAGGCGGCGGACTTTTTGCTCTATCGTCTCAGCCTTTGGCATCAGTCGGCTGAGTATTGTATCAAAACCTACATATCTTAGCTCAGCCCTCGTTTTTTTTGCGCGGTCTTCCCCCTCTGCGCGTCTTCCTCATGGCCGCGATTTTCGCGTAATAGTCAGGGCCTCTTTCGGCAGTCTTCTGCCCGCCCTTTTTGCCGAGCTGGACAGCGGGTGGAGTCTTCAGCAGTTGGTCGGCCAGAGCATCGGCAGCCGTGAGCAGCTCAAGCGCTCTGGTCGCGCGGCCCTCGGGTAGCGAAATTGTTGTCAAGAGATTTTTGGCCTCCGCGACCAGATTTTTTAGGGCGCGTAGGTCGGTGCGGGTGGTTGGCTTGCCCATGCTTTCAACCATAGCAGTCAATGGGTTACGAATCAAGCGCTTGCTGTTTTGGTGGCAACGCAGCGCAGGACACTACC
>DATMYA010000058.1 GCA_035561135.1 Clostridia bacterium | reverse complement strand
TAGGCCGCGATCAGCACGATCAGCGTGATGATCGGCAGCGCGTTGCCGCCGGGCGCCGTGAACTTATCAGTGATTTCGGGGTTCTTCTTGCGCGCCGCGATGACCGTGATGCAGATGATCGCGACCACGATTGCGTTGCAGAGAGAGCCGAAGTTGACGATGAAGTTTGTTGCGCTCGGGAACGCCGCGATGATGCCGGTCACGAGGATGACGACCAGCTGCGCATTCACCGGAACCTTGGTCTTGTCATTGATTTTGCCAAGCGCCTTGGGCAGGATGCCGGCATCGCCGGAAGCCTGCAGCGCACGGCCCGCCAGCGCCATAACGACGAGGATCGTCGTGATCAGCGCGAGCACCGCGGCGATCGTGATGACATAGCCAAGCCACGGCAGGTTGGAGAGCGTGGTGAACACGGCTGCATACATCGGGATGTACGCCATGCCCGGATTCTGCTGGAGGAAGCCCGCGGTCACGAGGCCCAGCGTGGTGACGATCATGAGGATGTAGAGCACGAGCACGACGCTCATTGCGATGATCATCGACTGCGGAACCGTCTTCTTTGGGTTCTTGATTTCACCGACCATGAACGACACCGCTACGATTGCGCCAAACGCGACCATCGCAATCGGGATTGCGCCCATGAAGCCGAACGTGCCTTCCAGGCCCTGTGTGAAGAACGGCATCAGAGCGGAGCCGTCCCACTTGCCGCTGGAAAGTCCGGTGACGATAAAGACCAGCATGGAGATCGCGAGGCCGACCGTCAGCACCGTGTTGATCTTGCCCATCGCCGAGATTTCAACGACGTTCAGGATGCCGCACAGGATGACCGTGCCGATTGCGATAATCGTTCCGACGCTGCCAAGCGCGGGGAAGCTGACGCTCAGGTAGATGCCAACGTACATGGCGGAGAATGCCGCGCCAGCGATGCAGCCGAACAGGTACGCCCATGCCGAGACCCAGCCCCAGATCTTGCTCGCTTTTTCGGTCTTACCAAGCGCTCTTGCAGGAAACACGAAGATACCGCCCGACTGCGGATACATGGTGGAGAGCTCTGCAGTCTGCAGACCGTAGGCAATCAGGATGATGCCCGCGACGATCCACGAAATGATGGCTGCAGGACCTGCATTCATGATCGTGAGGCCCGATAGCGAGAAGATCGCGCTTCCGATCATACCGCCGATCAAAATGGTCGTGCTGTCAAGTAATCCGAGTTTTCCCTTTTCGTTTGACATTTCAAACCCCCTGCTTTCTCGTATTTTTTTGTGTGCCTTATCTTATGGCGCAGCTTGGCCTGCGCCCTAATTCGGATGATTGGTGTGTGCGCACT